>JBBUFS010000001.1:0-45974 GCA_038056395.1 Patescibacteria group bacterium
CTACTAATTTTACGATGGAAGGCAGAAGTCCTTTTACTTGGACGAGTGCAGGGCAGACATGGACAAATGGATTAGCAATTTCTATGGTTGGCGGTACATTAACATTACAGGATTCTCTTATTTCTAGTGATACTAGCCAGAGTATCAATTTGACGAATGGAACATTTAACGCAAATAATTTCAATGTTACTACTGCGAATATGAGGATAAATGGTTCTTTGACCAGAACTTTAACTATGGGTTCTGGCACATGGACTATAACAGGTAATGGCAGCAATTATTGGAACGCAGGTACGGTAACTAATTTAACTTTTAACCCTAACACTTCCACTATTGTTCTTTCCAACACTACCACTGCATCTAAAACATTTACTGGAGGCGGTCTCACCTACAACAATGTCACATTCTCGGGGGATAATATTACGGTGACGGGGAATAATACCTTTAACACTATTGCGCTTAATAACGCGGGGTTGGGCATAGGGTTGAGACTTACAGCGGGGACTACTCAAAATGTTAATAATTTTACTTCAAACGGTTCGGTCGGCTCATTGACGGCGGCTTCTTCCACTTCGGCGTCAGTGGCGACAATTCATAAATTTGGAGGGGGAACAATTTGTCTGGATTATGTGAATATTGATTATATCGTCGGTTCGCCGGCCAATACCTGGTATATGGGAGCTAACTCTACCGACGGCGGACATAACACCCAACTGATTTTTACGGGATGTCCGGGAGCGCCAACCCCAAATACAGGAGCGAGGACGACATCAGGCCCGGCCAATGAAAAAGTCTGGGGGGGTTTCAAAATCCGCGGGGGAGTGAAGTTTAGGTAAAATTAAGAAAATTTTTAATTTTGTAATTTTTAATTTTAATTATTATTAATAACATTAAAAATATGGAAGAGATACGCTTTAATCAACCTCCTCGTGAAGTTCCTGTGGAGGAAGATAATAACAAGAAAAAAAGAAACTTCAATCCTTTGCTTAAAAAGACATTGAAAATGCTTGCTGTAATAGCGATTTTGGGCGCCGTTATTCTTTTGGCCTTTTTTGGCAAGGAAGCTTTGGGGGGAATATTCAAGAGCAAAAGCGAAAATTACAGCGCCGTCTTTTTGACCAACGGGCAGGTTTACTTTGGCAAGATGGTTAAAAATAATGAAAAAGAAATAACGCTCAATAATGTGTTTTATATCCAAATTAATGAAAATGCCGGCAAAGAGGAAATAGCCAATGCTATTAACCAAGCCCGCTTCAATCTTGTCAAGCTGGGCAACGAATTGCACGGCCCGACCGACGAATTATTTATCAACAAGTCGCAGGTTGTGTTTTATGAGAAATTAAGAGACGATAGTAAGGTAGTAGAGTCCATTAAAAATTATAAGCAGTAGAAGAATCTCGTTAATTGCGAGATTTTTTGATATGGCAACTTTCTTGAAAAGAAATGCTGTAAACTATTTTGTTTTTTTAGCAAGAAGAACCAGAAGGATAATAGCAATGGCGAGCAACGCTCCGAGAATATAAATATTGATCATAAAGTTATAAATAATAGACATGATAATTATGACTTGGTTAATATTAAACAAATTGCCCAAAACACGAAAGAAAGTATTAATCCGGATATAACCACCGTCCAGTTAAATTTATCTGCAAATAACGGACCAATAAAAACAGAAGCAAAAAATATTTGTCCTATATCCGAGGAAATATCAGAAAGTTTAGAAAATCTAGAATCTGACAATTTTAGAAAACTAAATTCCATATAGCGTATATAATACAGCTTAAACAAAAAGTTATCAACAGATATTAATGCAAAATTGTTGAAAATAGGCAATAATTTAACCGTTAGAGTGTTGTTAGTTTATAAGTAATAACCCTGTTTGATTGCCCTTCGCGTCTGACGCGATTGAGGCGAGGATGCAAAAATTAGAAGTTTTGCAGAAGGGGTAATAATATGGAGCAAGATAATGTTCAGGCCCAAAGTGGTTCGGTTAATGCGCTAGTTAAAAAACTGGGAGTTATTCTTTCGTTTTTCGTTTTTTTAATACCAATATTTTTCGTACCAGTAATTGGAGTCAGTTTATTTGTCGCTAAAATAACATTGCTGGCCACGGGCTTGGTGGCCATTTTTGCCGTCTTTTTGTCATCGGCGCTTTCCACCGGTGTCATTGAAATGCCCAAAGCTAAATATCTGATACCCATGGGCGTTTTTGCGGTGGTGGCTTTAATTTCTTCGGCTCTTTCCGGAGCTATCGGTTATTCTATGGCTGGATTAATGTTTGATCTCGGCACGGCCGGTTCTTTGGTGATGTTGGTTTTTTCTTTGTTTATAACCATAATGGCAATCAAAAGTATAGGCACGGTCAATAAAGTTATTTACGCTTTTATTTATTCCACTATTGCTTTGGCGGCCCACACCATTATTGGAACCTTTGGGATTTCTTTAATACCGGCTGCGGCGGCTGCCAAAATACCGCTTTTGCTTGCCGGCGGAGTGATTGATACGGCTATCATTTTTGGGGTGGACGTCATTCTTTCTCTTTGCGCCATCAATATGACCGAAATATCAAAAAGAATGAAAATCATTTTGTCTGTTCTAATGGCTTACTCGGTGTTGTTTATAGGAGCGGCCAGTTTTATGCCGGTGATTATTATTCTTGGAATTATTTCTCTGGTTTTCTTCGTTTATATTTTGTCTTGGTCAGTTGGCCAAGAGGAGTCACCCTCTAAAATTTCTCTTTCGTCCCTCATTGTTTTAGTTGTTATGGTTGTTCTGGTTCTTGGCGGCGCCGGAATCGGGGGTTATCTTTCAAAAGCAATGAAAATGCAGACTACGGAAGTAAGACCTAATTTTCAAACCACCATGAATTTAACAGTGGCTTCTTGGCAAAAGAATTTTGCTTTTGGCATCGGCCCTAATCGTTTCTCAGAGTTTTGGGCGTTGCGCAAGCCGGCGGAAATAAATCAAACCCAGTTTTGGAATACTGATTTTTACTCCGGCTCCGGTTTTATACCGACCATTGGCATCACGACCGGTTTGCTCGGGCTTCTTTCTCTTTTGGCTTTCATTGTTTTGTATGCTATGAGCGGTGTCAAAGCCATATTCGCCCAGGCCAACTCCGGCCGTTCCAGATATCTGTCCACCGCTTCTTTCTTGGTCTCGCTTTATTTGTGGATTATGCTTTTCCTTTACTCTCCGAGCATAACCGTTTTGGCTTTGGCTTTTATTTTTACGGGACTATTTACGGCCACGCTGGTTTCTCAGGGCATAACGGGCCTTTGGAAAATAAATATTTTTTCCAATCCCAAGACCAATTTTCTTTCTGTTCTTTCCATTGTGATACTCCTTATTATGTCGGTGGCTGGCGGTTATTTCGTTTGGGAAAGGGCAGTGGCTTTGGTGATTTTTGAAAAAGGAATGGCAGAATATCAAAAAACGGGCAACATAACTTTGGCCAGAGAAGCGGCCGCCAAATCAATCGGTATGGCGCCAAGCGATACTTACTGGCGCGGTTTGGCCGATATTTCCCTGGCTGATTTGGGCCGAGTGCTGGGCAGTATTACTAATCAAAATCAAATTACAGATTCTGTAAAAGTTGAAGCTCAAGGGCTTATTGCCAATGCCGTTGATTCGGCCAAAAAAGCCACTGAGAGCGATAGCGGCAATTTTTCAAATTGGTTTGCTCTCGGCCGAGTTTACGAGGTCTTGGCTTCCAACGGCATTGGCGGTTCTTTGGAAAATGCTCGCAACGCTTACACTGAAGCGGCTCTGCTCTCACCAAGCAATCCTTCGGTGCCACTGGCTCTGGCTCGGCTGGACGCTCTTTCCGGCAATACGGCTGGCGCCAGGGAAAATATAAACAAAGCTTTGGCGCTTAAAAATAATTACACTGACGCCTATTACACTTTGGCCCAACTGGAAGCGGCCTCTAATAATATTCAAGGAGCTATCAAGTCGGTGGAGGCGGCCGCTTTTATGGACCCCCAAAATGCCAGTTTGTATTTCCAGCTCGGGCTTCTGAAATACAATGTCAAAAATTATGGCGGGGCGGCCGGCGCCTTTGAACGGGCCATAGTTATTATTCCGGATTATGCCAACGCCAGATATTTTCTCGGTCTCTCTTATGAAAAATTAAACAGGGACGCCGACGCCATTCTCCAATTTGAAGCCATCCAAAAAACAAATCCCGACAACAGCGAAGTCAAACTTATCCTGTCAAACCTGAAAGCCGGCCGAGACCCGTTCGCCAACGCCAAGCCGCCGGTGGACAGCAAGCCGGAAAAGAGGCAAGAACCGCCGATTGAGGAATAAACGGCGCCAAAGTAGGGGATTCAGGTCTGATAAAATAGAAATATGCAAAAAAATCATGTCAAGACAAAATGTGAGTAAAACCCCCACCCCTCGCTTCGCGTGGCCCTCCCTTGGTCAAGGGGAGGGTGCCTGAAAGGCGGGTGGGGTGTTCTATTTCTCTTATTTTTTCTCCTCTCTCCCATCACTTCCCATGCCGCCGTTCTTTCCAAAGCCCCCAACAACCTCGGCCTTGTCGGCTACCGGAAATTTGACGAAGGCGTTGGCGCAAAAGCGGGCGACTCTTCCGGCCGCGGCAACACCGGCACTGAAAAAAATGCTAAAATAACAGAATGACCACCTCGGATTTTATTGAAAAACAAAAGAAATTGTACAAGAGTTTGAGACCCTGTTTTTGCTCGGCTATTCAGGAAACGGTTCACTTTACTTCGGACGGACTGAATCATTTGTTATACGACAGGCATCGCCCAAGAAATATAAGAGAAAAGCATTACAGATCGGCTTTAATTGGTTATATAACAACAGCTGTAACTAAAGCAACAAAAGCCACCCAAGAAATTTATACAAATCCGCCATGCCGACTTTGGATTTTGGATTGGGTTGAGATAAAAGACGACAAGGGGCAGAAACAACATATAAAAGTTATTTTGAAAAAGAAAGGGAACGGCAACGTTCATTTTTGGAGTGTTATGCAAAGGAGAAGAAGAAATGGGAATAATAATACGAGAACGAAAAAACCCAAGCCATAGCTTGGATCATTTCGAAGTGCCTGCCTGCCAGCTTAAGAATTCATTAGCCGGGGAGGGACTTTCGCCCCGACAGGCACACTGATAGTATATACCTAAGATTAAAAAAGTCAAATGCAAAATGTGAATAAAAAAACAACCTCATCCCGAACCCCTCTCCTGCGACTAGGAGAGGGGCCGAGCGTAGCGAGAGGGGGTGAGGTTATTCTATTATTTGCTTTTCTTCTTCTCTTTTTTCTCCTCCCCCTTACCTCCCACGCCGCCACGCTTTCCAAAGCCCCCAACAACCTCGGTCTAGTGGGCTATTGGTCTTTTAATGAAGGCGTTGGCACAAAAGCGGGGGACTCAAATATGGTAGAATAAAAGTATGGAAAAAGATTTTGATAAATGGAATAAAATAAAAAAAGAGACACAGAATAAAGATATTATTCCTCTGTTTTCGGAATGTGAAGTGTGGTGGTGCTCTCTTGGTGTTAATATTGGCAGTGAAGAAGACGGTAAGGGCGAAAATTATTTACGACCAGTTTTGATTTTAAGAAAATTTAACAAAAGTGTGTTTTACGGATTACCCATAACTTCAAAACCAAAAGATGACCAATTTCATATTTCTATAAATACAGGAGATATTTCAGGGTCTTTGATTTTGTCTCAGATGCGTCTTATTGATGCAAAAAGATTAAGTCATCTTGCTGTTAAAATAACAACTAATGAGTTAAAAGAAATAAGGAAAAAACTCAAGGAGCTGTTCCCTTGAGTTTTTTCAGTTTTTACCTCCGCTTTCGCGGAGTCGTGCCTAATGGCAATTTGTAGCTCAAGTATATCAAACCCAAATGAAAAGTCAAATGCAAAATGTGAACAGTAAATAATGCAAAATTAAAAAATCAAAATGCAAAATCACAATTCAAAATTCAAAATTTTACATTTTACAATGTCATTTTTCATTTTGATATTTGCATTTTTAATTATGCCCACAATCTCCCACGCCGCCGTTCTCTCCCGCGCCCCCAACAACCTCGGACTCGTGGGTTACTGGTCTTTTAACGAAGGCGTTGGCACAAAAGCGGGGGACTCTTCTGGCCGTGGCAACACCGGCACCATATCCAGCGCCACTTGGACCTCTGGCAAACTCGGCAAGGCGCTCTCGTTTAATGGTGCAAGTGATAAAATTGCTCTCCCAAATTCTTTCGGAAGTTTCGGAACTACAAATGATTTCTCAATTTCAGTTTGGTTTAAAGATTCAAACACTATTGATAACACAGATTGTATTTTTTCAAAATACACAGGTGGTTTTAATTGGTGGTGTTTTGGACTTCGGGATGGACATAAATTAGGTTTTTTTGGTGATCCTTTTACAGGTGTGTCAACAACTCAAACCTATAACGATAATAAGTGGCATCACGCAGTCGGAGTTAGGTCTAGTCTGGGTACGACTAT
This sequence comes from Patescibacteria group bacterium, assembly GCA_038056395.1. Taxonomy (GTDB): domain Bacteria; phylum Patescibacteriota; class Minisyncoccia; order Phycocordibacterales; family WO2-35-19; genus WO2-35-19. The sequence continues at coordinate 6,489 of JBBUFS010000001.1, forward strand.
GACAGTATTTGTTGATGGTGTACAAGTCAAGCAAAGTACAGGATTGACAGTTAGAGATTTGAGTCTTAATAATGGTACATCAATAGGCGAATATGCTGGAGGTGCACATTTTTTTCTTGGCTCCCTTGACGATGTCCGCATATACAACCGCGCTTTGACGCCGAGTGAAGTGGCTAAACTTTATAAAGCGGGGGAGGCGAAAGTCAACGCCAGCTCGGCTGATTTGGACAATGGGGGGACATTGGAAAGCGGATTGGTTGGACTTTGGACCTTTGACGGCAAAGATATTACAGACAAAATTTATGATCGCTCGCCGGTTGGCACCAACCACGGCTACTTTATTGGTGGCGCCACCTCCACCGCCAAAACCATCGGCAAACTCGGCCAGGGGCTGAAGTTTGATGGGAGTAACGATTATGTCAATTTAGCCTCCCCCGCTATTTTTGACAATATTTCTCCGCTGACGATAAGCGCATGGGTGCGTCCAAAAAGCACTGGGAAAAATTTTCGCGGTACGATTATAGGGAACCTCGGACATTTATTTAACGATGCCGGGTGGATGTTTTGTATTGACGCTAACGCGAATCACCCAAAAGCTTATAGTTTTATTGTTGATTATGACACGAATAATTTGCAACATACTACCGCGGATAATACTGTGACTATGGGCGCGTGGCAGTATGTGGCTGTAACCTGGGATGGCTCAACAACAGCGACAAACGCCAAAATCTACATCAATGGAACCGAATCGGCCTACGACCCGACATATGGCGGTCAAACGGATGGGTCTACCGATCGAGTTGACGATACCGGCAAAAACGTGCATATCGGCGATTGTTCAAACACGAATTGCATATTTGATGGCCTCATTGACGATGTTCGCATCTACAACCGCGCTTTGTCGGCAAGCGAAGTTTTGGCTCTTTACAAAAGCGGGGCGGCGAAGATTAACGCCAGCTCGGCTGATTTGGACAACGGGAGCACGCTGGAACAAGGCTTGGTGGGGCTTTGGACCTTTGACGGCAAAGACACCAACTGGACAAGCCAAACTACCGGCACCGTTACCGATCGCTCGCCAGTCGGCACCAACACCGGCACCCTCACCAGTATGTCCCGCTCTTCCTCTCCCACCATAGGCAAAATCGGACAAGGGCTGAAGTTTGATGGGGTGGATGACAAAGTTACTACGGCTTCTTCTAATACTGTCAACGGTCTTTCTATAGGTGCTTGGATTTATCCTAAAAGTTTTCCAACTACTGGAGCAGTAAAAAGAATAGTCACAAAATTTAATGGTAGTGGCTCAACAGATGGGTCGTGGGTGTTGGACTTATTGGATAGTAATGGAAAGTTGCGGTTTTTATTTTCCAATGGTGGCTTTACTGGAAATAATTTTAATGATGGGGGAGGAAATATATTACTCAACAAATGGAACTATGTGACAGTTACCTGGGACGGCACAAGTAAAGCTCACAAAATTTATGTTAATGGTGTTGTTAAGGCTAATAATACTGCACAAGATTCAACTATTCCAGAGCTTGTTCAACAAATTACTATTGGAGAAGATACTCCAGTTGGCGACCTTGGAGAATATTTTAACGGCTCCATCGACGATGTCCGCATATATAACAGGGCGTTAAGCGCCAGCGAAGTGTTGCAGTTGTATAGGATGGGCAAATAACTCCTTAAATTCCTCTTACTTTAAGAGGAAACTTATTGAAGTTTTTACCCCTCTTGTTATAAGCCTGCCCCGTTGAGAGCTTGCTCTTCTTCGGGGAGGGGGCGGGGGGCGTTATTTGATTTTTGTGCTATAATAGTTGCATGACCGATACATTAGAAAATATAGCAATAAATATACGGCCGATTTTTGAGAAATATGGCATTAAATATGCAGGTATTTTCGGCTCGTATGCCAGAGGCGAGGCCAGACCGGATAGCGATGTGGACATTCTAGTTTCTTTTGGCGACCAGATATTTACACTGCTTGATCTATTCAGTTTCAAAGAAGAAATATCAGAGCGGCTTAAAAAGCCGGTGGACATTGTGTCTGATCGGGCCATAGTTCCTTATTTCAAAGAATACATTTATAGGGATTTGAAGCCAATTTATGAACAAAGATAATACAGCATATCTTCACTTGATGATGGATTCTTTTGCGAAGATCCAAGATTATATCAAGGATATGTCTTATGAAAAATTTTTGGCTGACAGCAAAACTCAAAGCGCTGTTATTATGCAACTGCAAGTGATTGGCGAGCTTGCCAAGAAAATGCCGGAAGAAATTAAAGAGTCAGTTGGTATTCCTTGGAAACAAATTATCGGAATGAGAGATATGGTGTCTCATGATTATTTTAATTTGGATATAAAAACCGTATGGGACACGGCTACAAAAAGCGTGCCAGAAGCAAAACAAGAAATAGAAAAATATTTAATGTAATTTTCGCAGCTCCTCCATGACGAAATTCGCGTCTACCCCAGTAGCAGAGCAAAGCTCGCTACAGGGCGGGCAACCGCGCTTTGTCCGCAAGCGAGGTGAAGCAGTTGTATAGGATGGGGAGATGACTTTTTACTTGATTTTTTTATCTAAATTTGATAATATGTTTATATGAATAAAAAAATAATAAATAATAATTTTACTTTTTCGGTTATTGTAGATAAAGACAAAGACGGCTATGTCGCTGAATGCCGCGAATTGCAAGGGTGTTATGCGGAAGGAAAAACATATGAAGAAGTAATAAAAAGTATTAAAGAAGTTATTGAACTTCATATTGAAGATCGTATTAAACGAGGCGATCTGGATATTTCTTTTTCTGGAGAAAGCAGAGTTTCTCTCACCACTTTTTCATTATCTATTCCGGAATATGCCTAAACAAAAACCTCAGAATGCAAAAGAATTAATTTCTCTATCAGAAAAAGCCGGTTTTGTGTTTTCAAGGCAAAAAGGTTCTCATATGATTTTTTATCACAAAAAAGGCGTTCGGCTTACTATTCCAAATCATGGTTCCAAAAAACTGCATCCCAAAATAATAAAAAACATTTTAGAGGACATAGAGAGATCCAAATAAAGTTTTAACGAACTTGACGACGTCCGCATCTACCCCAGTAGCAAAGCAAAGCTCGCTACAGGGCGGGCAACCGCGCTTTGTCCGCAAGTGAGGTTAAGCAATTATACAACATGGGAAGGTAGACCTTGTTTATTTAGTATAATTTGTTATCATTGGAGTATGCCTATTGATTGGACAAAAATATATAAAAAATACAAAGGTCTTTGGGTCGCCCTCAAGGATGATTATGTGACGGTTATAGTTTCAGGCAAGACGGCTGAAGATATTCTCAAAATATCCAGAGAAAAAGGTTTTAATAATCCTTTTATCACAAAAGTGCCGGAGCAGATATTGCCTTTTGTGGGCGATTCAAAAAAACGCTAGACCCAAAATGAAATTCCCGTACACTAAGTTAATAACGGGAGTGCATCGTCCAATACTGCCATTTTTGATTTATTATAAAAATGAAATGCCTCTAAAATATTTCGGCCTGGTTGATTCCGGAGCGGACAAAACCTATTTTGGCGCGGAACTGGCAAATATATTGGGAATAAAAAATTTAGAAAATGGCAAACCGGAACATGTGGCTGGTGTGAATGGAATATCCAATGCTTTTTTCCATCCGATCACCATCAATATCGGAGGGTATAATTTCAATATAGAAGCGGGATTTGTGAAAGATTCAAACCTGATTTCCTTGGGTTATGGCCTTTTGGGCCAAATTGGCTTATTTGGTAATTTTGATATTAAATTCAGCTTTAGAAAACTGGAAATGGAGCTTACTCCCATTGATCTGATATTTAGTAAAAAGAGAAATTAACGCCGTCCGCATCTACCCCAGTAGCAAAGCAAAGCTCGCTACAGGGCGGGCAACCGCGCTTTGTCGGCAAGCGAAGTTAAGCAACTTTATTTGATTGGGAAGTAATAAGGAATTTTAATTTTTAATAATATAATTTCATAATTATGAAGAAAATCTTACTAATCATTTTAATTTTGGGACTGGCAGGAACAGGGTATTTTTTGGCTAAAAACAACAAAACAACTCAAAATATTAAAGAACAAAAATATTCTCACGAAAATCCCGCTTTTTCTTTTTCATATACTGGCGATTATAAAATTTCCAGCATTGCGGACGAATCCGGCGAAGCGATATTGGTTCAAAGCGAGGAATTCCAGATGCAGATTTACACGGCTCCTTTTGACGAGGACATTGTTTTGACGGAAGAAAGAATAAAGCAAGATGTGCCGGATATGGCCATGGAAAATACAAATGTTTTTTCTCTAGATGACGTTAATGGGGTTGTCTTTGAAAGCGAAGGTATGCAAAATGTTTGGGTGGTGAATGATGGGTTTTTGTATCAAATTTCAACTTATTTGAACCAGAAAGAGGAAATGCAGAAGATTTTGGATAAATGGGAATGGTGAAAACCTCATCCGCCTTTCAGGCACCTTCCCCTTGATCAGGGGAAGGAAGACAAAAAAGTAAATTGTTTGTTTTTTCCCTCCCCTGAGCAAGGGGAGGGCGGGGTGGGGTTTTGTGATATTATAATCATAATGGTCCGTCGAACCTTAAAAGCTATTACTGCCAAAATCGGCGGCTTGCATGAGGCCGCTTTTTGGCTGGCTGGATTTTCGGTGCTATCTCAAATATTGGCTTTTTTGAGGGATCGTCTTTTAGCGCATTACTTTGGCGCCGGTCAAGCTTTGGATATTTATTACACCGCTTTCCGAATTCCTGATTTTATTTTTGTGACCGTCGGTTCTTTGGTTTCTATTTCCGTTTTGGTGCCTATGTTTTCAAAAAAGGCGATTGGCAATGACGGCGAAGTTAAATCTTATGTAAATTCTATTTTTACCAGTTTTTCTATTTTGATCATTGTCAGTTGCATTTTAGCTTTTGTATTTATGCCCCAACTGGCCTCTTTTTTGTTTAGAGGATTTTCGGCGGAAGCTTTGGTTCAAGTCATAAAATTTTCCAGAATTTTGCTTTTATCGCCATTACTTTTAGGGTTTTCAAATTTTTTAGGCAGTATTGTCCAATATGAAAAAAGATTTTTGCTTTATTCTTTGAGTCCTCTTTTTTACAACGGCGGCATTATTGCCGGCACCGCTTTGGGGGCCAATAATTTTGGAGTGATAGCGGTGGTGTTAGGAGTGGTGCTGGGGGCTTTGCTTCATTTTGCCGTGCCGGCGGCATATTTATTTTTTTCCGGCAACACGCCAAAATTTAAAGCCAAAATAAATTTTAAGGAAGTCAAAGAAACCGCTCTCATTTCCATTCCGAGAGCTTTGGCTCTGTCTGTTACCCAGATAATAAGCATTGTTTTTACGGCGGTGGCTTCCTTCTTTGGAGTCGGCGCTGTTGCTGTCTTCAACCTGGCTTTCAATCTGCAATCAGTGCCCCTTTCCATTGTTGGCGCCAGTTACTCTTTGGCCGCTTTTCCAACTATCTCTGAACATTTTGCCAGAAAAAACATCCAGGAATGCGGCCGGCAGATAGGCGAATCGTTGCGGTATATAATTTTTTGGACTCTGCCCCTTTCGGCCCTTTTTATTATTTTGAGGGCCCATGTGGTGAGAGTGGTTTTGGGTTCGGGCGCTTTTGATTGGACGGACACCAAATTAACGGCCGCGGTCTTGTCTCTCTTCGCTCTTTCTTTTGTTTTCCAAAACGCCCAGCTTTTTTTGACTCGGGCACACTACGCTCTGGGCAAGACTAAAATACCGCTTCTTCTGGGAATGTTTGGAGCTTTGATTACTACTATCATGGCCGCCCTTTTTTATTTTGATTTTTTGTCTTCAGTTATGGAATGGTTTGAAAGAATTCTTGAAATAGGGGATATGGCTGGAGCAAAAATAATAATTTTGCCCCTTTCTTTTTCTTTTGGTTCATTGTTTACAGCCATTGGCCTCTGGTTTTCTTTGAACAGAGAAACAAAAATTATCGCCCAAAAAGGTCTCGGCAGAGCAATTTTGGAAGCTCTCACCGCTTCCTTTATAATCGGCCTAGCCACATTTTATGCGTTAAGGGTTTTTGATCGTTTTTTTATACTTGACTCCTTTATAAATGTGCTCGGGCATGCTTTGATTTCGGGTATTACCGGCATTGTTTGCGGAATCGCGTTTTTGATATTAATTAAAAATAAAGAAATAATCTCTCTATTTCCTAAGGTGGCACCTTAGGAAATGTGATACTATTTTAATCATTATATGGCAAATAGAATAGAACCACTTGTTGTTGGCGAGTATTATCACATTTATAATCGTGGCAACACTAAACAAAATATTTTTACTGATGATAAAGACAGAGATAGATTTGCGAAACTCCTCTATCTTTGCAATTCTCTAGAAAATATTAAGTTTAAGGAATACATAGTAGATAGAAAAATTGATGCCTGGGATTTTGATAAAGGCGAGCCGATAGTTTCAATTGGCGCTTGGGTATTGATGCCAAATCATTTTCATATTTATATAACTCCAAACAAAGAAAGTGCTATAGAAAACCAAATTTCTTTTTTTATAAAAAAATTATGCACCGCTTATTCAATGTATTTCAACAAAAAACACAAGCGAACTGGCAAACTTTTTGAAGGACATTTTAAGTCAGCTCATATAGATAGTGATCGATATGCAAAATATATTTTCTCTTATATTCATCTGAACCCTATAAAATTGATTGATCCGCTTTGGAAAGATGGGGGACTTCAACATATTAAAAATGCCACTGTTTTTTTGGATAAATATAAATGGAGTAGTTATCAAGATTATCGAAATAAAAAGAGATCAGAAATTAAAATAATTTCGCCAGAAAATTTCCCAGATTATTTTTCTAGTCGGAAAATTTTTGACAAAGAAATTTTTGAATGGCTCACTTACAGGAACTCGTTTTTAAATCCTAAGGTGGCACCTTAGGAAATGTCTTTGTATCATGTTATAATTAAATTATTATTAAATTAACTGTAAATACATTATGTCTAAAAATATACAATTAAAACTTGCCAAAATAAAATATAGCGGAGATTCCGTTGGTGATGATATTCGTATTGAGATTGAACATCCGGGCGGTCTCTGGTTTTTGGATAAACAAATTAAAAATAAAAATGATGTTAATTTTGAAAAAATAATTTACCAATTTACAACTGCTCAAAATATATCGAACATTCCGTTAAACATAAAAATAATAGAAAAAGATCTTATATTCAATGATGTTGGCAGTATAAAAATTGATTTAGCTGTAGATTTAAATAATCCTAAACTTCAAACAAGCACTCACGAGATCATTGTAAAAGAATTGCGGGGTGTTATGCCTGGCTCCAAAAAAGCGATTTTTGATGTAATTCTAGAGGTTTTGGTGTTAGATGCAATAAAATCTGTACCAGATGATGACAAAGGTAATGGTTGGCTTAAAATTAGATTAGAAGATAATAAATCCATAGAATCATTACTCGCGTTTCTAAAAGTTAAAACAGAATATACTGATACCAAACGAGAATATTTCACTATTTTAGAAGGACCATATTCTGGCCAATTAGCATCTGTTGCGCTGGGGGCGAATGGTCTTTCTCAATTCATTTCTGGAGTTGAATATAATCCAATGGTCCGTGTGATTTATTCTGCATCTAAAAAAATACTCACATTAAACGGAAAGAAATACCAAACAATTGATTACCCAAATGCTATGTGGAAAAAAGGAATATATGACATTGAAATACCAGATTATCCACACGAAGGTGGTAGACACTATTTAAATCAATCTAAAAGAGCAATGACATGGTTCCGTATAGGACACAATGGTGAAAGATATTTACATGTTGGTAGTAGATCGCTTGGTTGCATGACAGTTATAGAAACTAATCGCTGGATGGAAATTTATAATGAATTAATTAAAGCGCGAAAAGGCGATTCATTAAGTGTGGGTGTGCTTGAAGTGATTGATTAAAATCCTAAGGTGGCACCTTAGGATTAATATTAAAAAGATGTTAAAAAATTTTAATAAAAAAAAGATTTTGTTTGTTATTTTCCTAATATTTTTGTTTATTTTTGTAATAATAGTATTACAAAAATATCCCTTCGGAGTTAAACAATATAAAACTATAAAACTTGGAATGCAGGCTACGCAAAATGCCGGTACCCCAACATACTGGGCCCCGCCGGATGATGTGGTGCCGAGTTCTGATTTTTATGTTTATTCTATTGGTGATGAGAGCATGTGTATTGGGGCAAATTGTGGTATGGGAGGATATTTTGTTGAATGCATTGGTGGTTATCTTGCGGGGGAAAAAATTATAACAGAAGAATTTGATTATGGTCTACGAGATGTGGGGGTAGATATGAATAGATTAAAAATTATTACCATTGCCGACAAAGATGGAAAAATTGTAGGCATTTATCCTGGCGCTCGCATCAGAAATCTACCTTACCTTATGCGTAATCATAAAGATCTTGTTTTGGGAGACAGGTTCAAAGTGTGTTCAGATTTGTTACCACGAAGATGGAAATAAACATTTCCTAAGGTGGTACCTTAGGATTAACTATATGAACAATATCCGAAATTTTTGCATTATAGCCCACATTGACCATGGCAAGTCCACTTTGGCGGACCGTATGCTTGAGCTTACTCACACTATAGAAGCACGCAAGATGAAAGAGCAAGCATTGGATAATATGGAACTGGAACGCGAGAGAGGCATTACAATTAAAATGACGCCAGTCAGAATGCTCTGGTCTCCTGATTTGAAAATTTCAGATTCAGAATACATTCTGAATCTGATTGATACTCCCGGCCATATTGATTTTTCTTATGAAGTTTCTCGGGCCTTGAGCGCTGTTGAAGGCGCGATTCTTTTAGTTGACGCCACTCAAGGCATCCAAGCCCAGACTTTGACGGTGCTGGAAATGGCAAAATCGCACGGACTGGCCATTATTCCCGCCATCAGCAAAATTGATTCGCCTTTGGCTTTGAAAGAAGATGTCAAGAAAGAAATCGCCGGCGTTCTGGGATGCTCCGAAGATGAAATTATAGAAACTTCCGGCAAAACGGGGGAGGGGGTGGAAAAACTTTTGGAAACTATTGCGCAAAAAATTCCAGCTCCCAAGCTTGCCAAGGGGAACCCTTTGCAAGCTCCACTCCAAGCTCTAGTCTTTGATTTCAAATATTCCACTCACAGGGGTATTGTGGTTTTTGTCAGAATAGTGAATGGGGAAGTAAAAGCCAGAGAAAATTTAATTTTTAAAATAGCCGGCCAAAAATTTACGGCTTTGGAAACAGGCATTTTTCATCCCGAAGAAAGACCGACTGAAAATCTTTCAGCTGGGGAGATTGGCTATATTGTGACCGGTATCAAAACTCCCGGCGTCGTTTCGGTTGGAGATACCATATGTAAAGAAAAGGAGGCCGCTTTCGCCCTATCGGGCTACAGCGTGCCGAAGCCGGTGGTCTGGGCTTCGGTTTTTCCGGAAGACCAGAGCGACCTGCTTCTGCTTAAACAATCGCTGGCCAAATTAAAACTGACCGACTCTTCCCTCTATTATGAAGAAGAATCGTCCGGCGTTTTGGGCAAAGGCTTTCGCTGCGGTTTTTTGGGTATGCTTCATCTTGAAATTATAACCGAAAGACTAAAAAGGGAATTTAATCTCGCTTTGGTCATCACCCAGCCGTCTATTACTTATGAAGTGTGGTATAAGAACCCTTCGACAAGCTCAGGGCACGCTAAAAGCGTGAAAATTTATTCACCGGCTTTCTTTCCGGAAGACGGGCTAATAGAAAAAGTGACGGAACCATGGGTTAATGTCCGCATCATCACTCCTTCCCAATATACCAGCGCTCTTTTTTCTCTGTTTTACGAATATGAGGCGGAAATAAATTCAACGGAAAATTTCGGTTCAAATCATTCAAAAATAGATGTCCTGATGCCGTTGCGGGAGCTAATGCGCGGTTTTTTTGACAAACTCAAAAGCGTTTCTCAGGGATACGCCTCCCTTTCCTATGAAATAGCTGGCAGCCGAGAAGCTCAAGTGACCAAATTAAGCGTCCTAATCAATGGCGAAGAAGAACCGGCTCTGACTAAGGTGGTTTCCAAAAGAATTGCCGAGCAGGAAGCCGAATTAATAGCAGATAAACTCAAAAATCTTTTGCCGCGCCAAATGTTTGAACTTAAAATTCAAGCTAAGGTACAGGGCCGAATAATAGCTTCGCGCACCATTTCAGCTTATCGAAAAGATGTTACCCAGCATATGTACGGCGGTGATATTACCCGCAAAATGAAATTGCGCGAGAAACAGAAAAAAGGCAAGAAGAAAATGAAAGCCAGAGGCAGAATAAAAATTCCTCAGGATGTTTTCATAAAAATAATGAAGCCGGATTAAAAGTCAAAGGGCACCTTCTGGGACCGGGGCATTTTGAAGGTGCCCTTTGACTTTTAATAAATTGGCATATACATAAGCACCATGCCCAAAATCAGGAATATGGCGATTATAAACCAAGCTACTTTTATGATTTTTCTGGCTTTTGGACTCCAAAGCATACTAAAATATTAGCATTATGCGCGACAATAAACTATACCCGCTTTTTGATGATAGTTCTATTATACTCGTCTTCTAAAAAGTATCCTTCTTTTTCAATTTCTTCTCCTAATTCATTGCTTTTTTGCCAGTCTTTTCGTCGGCGGGCTTCATCCCTTTCTTTTTTTAGTTCCATAACTTCTACCGGTATTTCATCTTTGTCTTTTTCCACCTGTTTGTCGGGCAAGTTTTCCGCCTCCGAAGATTTTAATCCCAAAACTTTATCAAAATCCAAAAGCAGTTCTAATTTTGCCTTTGCGTTTACTTCTTTTGATTTTATAATCTGCCAGACGGTACCAATCGATTTGGCTATGTTTAAATCATTCATTTTTTTGATCTTTCGGACTCCAAAGCATGCTACAATTATAGCATATAATTGTATAAATATATAAGTATATTAGCATGAGTCTCAGAGGTGTAAAAAACAAAGAGAGAGGCAAGTGGAAAAAATTAGCGGTTTTTTTGGCGTTATTGATTATTTTTGGAGTTCTTTTAAATTCAATGATGGGCGTTTATAAAAAGAAAAAGGTGGCGCAGGAAGCTTTAGTTCGAATGGAAAAAGAAGCGGCGGAACTTCAAGATAGGGAAAAATTTTTAGAGACATCGCTGGAAAAATTAGCCACCCAAGAAGGCTTAGAATTTGAAATACGCAAAAAATTAAATATGGCTCAAATAGGGGAGAGTGTTGCCATCATCGTAGGAGAAGAACAACCTGTCCCCACTCCCAATATAATAATTTCTTCTTGGCAAAAATTAAAAGATTTTTTTATAAAATTGTTTGAACAATAGCGAGATTAGTTTAATGGCAAAATGGGTGCTTCCCAAGCATCAGACGCGAGTCCGATTCTCGCATCTCGCACCACTTCGCTCTCTGTTGCACGAGAGCTTCGCGGCGCAGGCACCACACTGATTAGATTAAAGAAGATAATTTCTTTCTTATAATGCTTTCATTTTCTTTATCCTCCAAAATATAACCCTCCCTCTCAATTTCCTTTCTAAGTTCGTCGCTTTTCTGCCAGTTTTTTTGCTGGCGGGCCATATCTCTTTCTTTTTTTAATTCCATGACTTCTTCGGGGATTTCTATTTCTTCTTGCTCGCCGAGCTTCAAACCCAGCACTTTATCAAAGTCTAGTATTATTTCTCTTTTTTCTTTTTGAGGTAATATTCCTTTTGCAATTTCCCATACAAATGAAATTGCAAAGGGTGTGTCAAGATCATCATTTATATATTTTAAAAGATTTTTTTTATTTTCTTCAACAATTTTTTTTACAATATCAGGATCCATTCTTTTCTCGTCCGGGGCATTTATTTTCTGCCTTAATCTTTTTAGCGCGGTTTGCGCGCCTTCCAATGCCTCCCAAGTGAAATTCAGAGTAGTGTCATAATGCGCACTGAGGACAAAGTATCGATAGGCTAGGGGGTCTATATTTCTGTTTCTGATATCCTCCAACGTGAAAACATTGTTCAGCGACTTTGACATTTTTTTGCCCTCAACCGTTATAAACCCCCCATGCATCCAGTAGTGAACAAATGGTTTGTCTGTAACAGCTTCAGATTGGGCTATCTCATTAGTATGATGCGGAAAAATCAGATCTAAACCGCCGATGTGAACATCAATCGTGGGCCCCAGATTTTTCATAGACATTGCTGAACACTCTATATGCCAGCCCGGCCGGCCTTTTCCAAAAGGAGCCTCATAGAACACATTTCCATCGTCTTCTGTGTAAAATTTCCACAATGAAAAATCTCTAGGGTTCGCCTTGTCATATTCATCGTTGGATATTCGTTCTTTTGTCGCGCTTTCCAGATCCAGCCTTGCCAGAGTTCCATATCCGGCTGATTTTGTTATATCAAAATAAACGCCATCAGATGTTTTATAGGCAACACCTTTCTCTAAAAGTTTTTCAATCAGACCGATCATGTCGGTAATGCTCTCTGTGGCTCTCGGTGTTTTATTTGCGGGGAGAATATTCAAAAGTTGCATGTCTTTGAAAAACAAATCCTCATATTTTTTTGTTATCGTCCTCAAGCTGACTTTTTCCTGACTGCTCCTTTTGATGGTTTTATCGTCAACATCAGTGATATTCATAACCTGATTTACGGCATAGCCGTTGTACTCAAACATCCGCCTCAAAATATCGCCAAAAATAAATGTCCGGAAATTTCCTATATGAGCATAGTCATAAACGGTCGGCCCGCAGGAATAAATGCCAACCTCATTTTTTTTGAGGGGTTTAAAAATTTCTTTTTTTCCGGTCAGAGTGTTATGTAAATAAATATCCATATCACACCCACTTCTTAAATTTGGCATAAATAATCGTTGTCAGCATCACTGCGCCCATTATAGCCAAAATAATCCAAAAAGCATTAGGATTGTCTGCCAAAGGAAAAAAACGGATGCTCAAGCCAAAAAGCTGGCCGATAATAGTCAAAGGCAATATGACAAAACCTACAATTGTCAATTGCTTCATTATTTCGTTTTGCTTGGTTGAAAGCATTGAGTTGTTAGTCTCTCTAAGCTCCATGGCTAGGTCTATTTGATTATTAATGGTTCTCATAATGCGGCGCCATTCTTCCATTAAAGTTTTGGCCTGCAAGCTAAATTCCTGGCCAAACTTTGCAGCGCCGGTTTCCCGAAGAAATTCAAAAACATTGCCATGGGGGTCTATGATTCTTCTGAAATTAAGAAGATTTCGGTCGACATTGGAGATGGCAAAAACCATGGCTTTTTCCCGGCCTTCAAAAATATTCTTCTCTATCTCTTCCATCCAATCTTCCATATAAGCCAGTTCGTCTGTCATGGACTTATAAATTTCTTTCATCATCCTGAAAAATATATGGGAATTTTCACCTTTATTCAATATCTCGTTCACTTCAATTTGCTTAGCCAAATAATGGAGGGCGTCAATAGAATCATATCTGGCGGTGATGAGGCCGTTTTCTGATATTATAAAATCCACTTCCTGAACGCCATCAACAGTGTGGGAATGTTTAAAAGCCGGTATATGCAAAACAGCGTAGATTATTTTGTCTTTTTCTTGGGCGTGCTGGGCGGGAGTCGGCGCCAGCAAATCTTTAGCGACGATAGGGTCTATATTTTGAGTCAGCACCAAGGAGTCCACTTCTTCTTTGGTGGGGGAATTTAAATCGATCCAAGTTTGGTCCATAAATGCGCGAGTGGTAATCATATGATATATTATATAAAAAATGACAAAAGAAAGATATATCCAAATCTTAATATCAATATTCATCGCTGGAGTTTTATTCACCACAGGTTTTTATACTGGGAAAGATTCTCAAAATGATGTCCCTGCCCAGTTTCTAAATGCCACCAGCACCAGAAATGTAGACATGTCTGTCTTTTGGAAAGCTTGGCAATTGCTTGATGATAAATTTGCTCCAGCTTCTTCTACCACTCCTCCCGTAAGCGACGAAGATAAACTTTGGGGTTCGGTCGCCGGCTTGGCCAGCGCCTATAAAGATCCTTACACCGCTTTTTTTCCTCCGGTTGAATCCAAGGTTTTTGAAGAAGAAATAAGCGGCAGTTTTGGCGGGGTGGGCATGGAGATAGCGATCCAAGAAGGTTCTCTGACCATAGTGGCTCCCCTGAAAGGCACTCCGGCAGAGAAGGCCGGTGTCTTAGCCGGCGATAAAATAATTATGATTGGCGATAAATCAGCCGAAAAAATGGCCACTGATGAAGCCATAAAAATGATAAGAGGCGAAGTCGGAACTTCTATTGTCATAACTTTTGGCAGAAAAGGAGTAAAAGAGCCATTGGTAAAAACTTTGGTCAGGGCCAATATAGAAATACCTACTATTAGTGCCAAACTTTTGCCCGAAAATGTTTTTGTGATAGAGCTTTACAGTTTTTCGGCAATTTCTCCAAATCTCTTTCGTGGGGCTTTGCGGGAATTTGTAGAATCCGGCTCTGATAAGCTGATACTGGATTTGCGCAACAATCCGGGCGGCTACTTGGAAGCGGCTCTCGATATGGCCAGCTGGTTTTTGCCGACCGGCAAAGTGGTGGTCACTGAAGATTTTGGGGAAAAAAGAGGGCCAAAAATATACCGAAGCAAAGGCTATGACATTTTTACGGACAGACTAAAATTTGTCATTCTGGTAAATGAGGGTTCGGCTTCAGCTTCTGAAATTCTGGCTGGCGCCTTGAAGGAATATAATAAAGCCACTCTCATTGGCAATAAAACTTTTGGCAAGGGTTCGGTCCAAGAACTGGTTCCAGTCACTTCAGATACCTCTCTTAAAATAACAGTGGCCCATTGGCTGACTCCACTCGGCAAGTCAATTTCTAATGGCGGTTTGGTTCCTGATATGGAAGTTAAACTTACTCCGGAAAATACCAAAGAAAGCCGTGATCCGATTTTGGAAAAAGCGGTGGAATATTTGTTAAAAAAATGAGAGTCATATTAAAACAGGACATAAAAGGAGTAGGCAGGAAATATGAAATTAAAAATGTGGCGGATGGATACGCCAATAACTTTTTGATACCCAAAAGACTGGTTGAATATGCCAGTCCGGAAGCAGTCAGGAAAGCGGAGATTTTAAAATCAACAAACGATGCCGAAAAAGAAATCAGAGAGAAACTGACAGAGAAACAGATTGAAATGTTAAAAGAAGTAAAAATAACCATAAAGAAAAAAACCAATGAAAAAGGCCATCTATTTGAAAAGATTCATCCCGAAGAAATAACCGAGGCATTAAAAGAACAAGTCAAAATAGAAATTAATCCGGAGTTTTTAATAATTGAAAAACCGATTAAAGAAATAGGAGAGCACACTGTTATTGCTCAAGTTGGAAAAAATAGGGGAGAGTTTAAACTACATTTGCTACCTTTTTGATGATGATGGAGCCGTCAAAGTGCACTTTTCTTTTGGAATTCATTTTGACTTTACCGTTTTTCAAAGCGAAAAGAGTGTAGTCTTTGCCCACGCCAACATTGAGACCTGGTAGTATATTGGAACCTCTCTGGCGCACCAAAATAGAACCTGTCAAACAGGAACTGCCATCCGAGAGCTTAACTCCCAAATATTGCGGGCCTGAATCCCTTCCGTTTTTAGTTGTGCCGGCGGCTTTTTTATGTGCCATATAAAGAGTATAATAGATAATAATCAAAAATGCAAGAGAGATTAAACAACTTTTTAAACGGGCCTTATTTTGTACCCATTATCATTATTTTAATAGCAGTAATAGCTTTTTGTTTGGGCAGAATTTCGGGGTTACAGGAGAAGAGAGAACCGGTGAGGGTGTTAGATAACTCAAATAACTCACCCTCAACCTCTGTAAATAACCCCCCTAACCCCCCTTATATTAAGGGGGGAACCGAAGCGAACAATGTTTCTGTTGGAGAAGTTAAGGGAGTAAGTACAGATTCTTCTGGTTCCGTAGTAGCGTCAAAAAACGGCACCAAGTATCATTACCCATGGTGCGCTGGCGCCAAACAAATTTCACAAAAAAATATTATCACTTTCAATTCCATTGATGAAGCCAAAAAAGCTGGCTATAGTCCGGCAAGTAATTGCAAGGGGTTAAAATAAAACCACAAAATCTGTTATAATGACGGCTTCTTATGGAAAAACAGCGCAAAAAATTTGACGATTTTTTAATCTCGCTTAAATTGGGATTTTTTTTGGCTGTCCGGCAGATTAGGCGATCAAATAAAGCCACCACCGCTCTTATTATTTTTGTCATGATGCTCACTTTTTTAAACTTGGTGGTGGTGAGAGGAGTGCTGGTCGGGCTTATCCAAAGCACCGTTGATGTTTATAAGCAGAGATATATTGGCGATATTTTTGTTTCAACTCTTATAAAAAAAGATTACATTGAAAACACTCCCAACATCGTTGAAATAATAAAAAATTTGCCGTGGGTGAAGAGCTATTCAGTCAGGTATACCAAAGGAGGCACAATCGAGGGTACTTATAAAGATAGAATAAGTTATACTGAAAAGGCTAATCAGGCAAATGGCACTATTGCGGGTATTAACCCAGTCATGGAAAATAGCGTGACTGGTCTTTCTTCAAAAATAATAAAAGGTTCGTATTTAAATGGAGACGATACGGAATCGGTTGTTATCGGCGCCTATCTTTTGAAGGAATATTTTCCGGTGGAATCAGCCGCCTTCCAGATGTTGGCCAATGTCGGGGTTGGCTCTAAAGTCCGGGTGTCAGTCGGTGGCAATGTCAAGGAATTTACAATAAAGGGTATAATTAGAACGAAAGTGGATGAGGTTGATATGAGGGTTTTTATGCTTGACACCACCTTGAGAAATTTGATTGGTCGGACAGATTATAATGCCAATGAAATTGCCATTACCATAATACCCGGGATAGACCCTTTAATTGTCAAAAATGCGCTGGTCTCAAACGGAGTGGACAAAACTGCCAGAGTGCAGACCTTTGAAGAAGGTTTGCCTAAATTTGTTACCGACATGAAAAACACTTTTGCTCTACTTGGAGATATTGTTGGGTCAATCGGTTTGGTGGTGGCCTCCATAACTATTTTCATAGTTATTTTTGTCAATGCCATAACTCGCAAAAAATTTATAGGCATACTAAAAGGCATAGGCATAAGTTCCCAGGCCATTGAAATCGCCTACGTTTTCCAGTCTCTTTTTTATGCTATTTTAGGTATAGGCGTTGGACTTTTAATTCTTTACGGATTTTTGGTGCCTTTTATTGCTGCCCATCCGATAAAATTTCCGTTCAGCGATGGTATTTTGGTGGCCGAATTATCAGCCACTTTCTTGCGCGTCTTCTTGCTCATGTTAGCGACATTAATTGCCGGCTATGTGCCCGCTAGAATTGTGGTTAATAAAAATACATTGGATTCAATACTCGGGAGATAAAAATATGAATTTCATAGAGGTAAAAAATTTGACAAAATCATTTAAAACCGGGGACAAGGAGCTGGTGGTTTTGAATAATATGTCCTTTAATGTTGAGGGGGGGGATTTCTTTTCTATTACCGGTCGGTCCGGTTCGGGCAAGTCAACTCTACTTTATCAGCTCGGTCTTTTGGACCATCCTAATTCTGGAGAAATAATAATAGATGGTATTAATGTTACTTCTCTTTCTCATGAAGAAAGAACAAAATATCGCCTGAAAGAATTGGGTTATGTTTTTCAGGATTACGCTTTAGTGCCGGAGCTGACGGCCATTGAAAATACGGTTATACCTCTTTTGATGCAAGGATTGAAGAAAAAGGAAGCTTATCAAAAAGCCGAAAATGCCCTGCAGAAAATTGGCATGGGCGAACGGCTTCACAATCTGCCAAACCAGCTTTCCGGCGGAGAACAGCAAAGGGTTTCCATCGCCAGAGCCATCGCCCACGACCCTAAAATAATTTTTGCCGACGAACCGACTGCCAATCTTGATTCGGAAACCGCCGATACTGTGATGAAAGCTTTTTTGGAATTGAATGCTCATGGCCAGACCATTGTGATGGTTACCCACGAGCCGGAATATGTAAAATTAACCCGCAGGACCATCAAACTTGGCGACGGCAAGATACTAGCCGATGGCAATCCAGAAAATGTTATTTAAAAAATTTGTTATAATAAAAATCGTATGTTTTCCTTTTTTTCAAAAAAAATTCTTATATACGTCGGCATAGGTCTGGCGGTAATTATTGCGATAATTATTAAATTTAGCGATGGCAACGGCAAACAAACAGCTGTCATCGTTTGGGCAGATATAGTTCAGGAAGTGGCCGCCACCGGCAAGGCCAAGCCGAACCAAAGCGTCAACCTCGGCTTTGACAAGTCCGGCAGAGTCGGAAATGTTTATGCTGATGTTGGAGAATCTGTAAAAGGGGGGCAGATTATCGCTACTCTGGAATCGGCAGAAATTTCTGCCGACTTGGCTAAAGCTGAAGCATTGCTTCAAGAAAAAAATATAAAACTGAGGGAAATAAAAAGCACCGCTCCCATTACATATAACGATGCTTCCAAAAATCTGGATGCTACTGTCAAAGAGGGGTTTGCTGACGCCGACAATGCCATCAGAAATAAAACTGACCAATTTTTCAAAACTCCGGCCACCAATCCGCAGTTTGAAATTTCCATCACTTCGGGCAATTTTATCCATTATTTTAATGTGCCGAATGATATTAGGATGGAAATAAACAATGAGAGAAAAAAGGTGGAGGAAATTTTGACCGATTGGCAGAAAGGGACTTTAAACATCAGTTCATCCAACTTGGTTTCAGAAGCCGACAAAGCTATAGCCAACCTAAACGCCATTTCTTTGTTTTTGGATAAAATGGCCGGAGCGGTCAACACTTTCACTTCGGCTGATTATGCTTATGACACCGCTGTCAGCAATTACAAGGTGGCTATTTCTGGAGCCAGAAGCGATGTTTCCGGAGCTATTTCAGCCATTGTCACCGCTAAAGACAAGTTCAATTCAGCGCCGACTTTAGGTGAGGCCGGCCAATTTGAAAATGTGCTCACCCAAGAAGCCGTGGTCTCTCAAGCCGAAGCCACCGTGGCTTCCCTGAAAGCTTCTTTAAGCAAGTCTGCTATCAGAGCGCCTTTTGACGGAGTGGTCACTTTACAGGATGCCAAAGTGGGCGGAGCGGTTTCAGCCGGAGCCACTCTAGTATCAATTATAAGCCAGAATAAAATGTATATTGAAGCCGATATTTCTGAAATTCACATCGGAAAGATAGCGGTGGCTAATCCGGTCTCGGTTACTTTTGACGCCTTTCAGGCGGAAGAATTTTCCGGCCAGATTTCCTTTATAGAGCCGGGCGATGTAATTATTGACGGAATAGTCAATTATAAAATTAGAGTAAGCTTGGCAAATGCCGACCCGAGGATAAAAAGCGGTTTGACTGCCAATCTCAAAATCCAGACTGCCAAAAAAGAGAATGTTTTAGCGGTGCCGCTTTACGCGGTTTTTGAAGAGAACGGCCAAAATTTTGTCAATAAAATAGTGGGCAAAAATACGCAAAAAATTCCTGTCACTTTGGGCCTCTCCGGCAACAACGGCTTGGCCGAAATCCTCAGCGGCCTAGCGGCAGGGGATAAGCTGGAGTTTTAAATCTTATGCAAGTATTAGCCATCAAAACTCCTATTTTTAAAGAAAGGGATAATCTTGTATATTTTGTTAATAATCAAGTTTCTTCTCTTAAGGAACGCGATATTGTGGTTATTACTTCTAAAATTGTGGCGCTGTCACAAAGCAGAGTTGGAGAACTTAAAGACAAAGAAAAATTAATTAAACAAAATTCTCAAAAAATTATTGAGACTCCTTGGGCATCACTTACTTTTGTTGATAGTGAATGGTGTATTAATGCTGGAATTGACGAATCAAATGCAAAAAATAAAATTATCCTTTTGCCAAAAAATCCTCTTAGAGTTGCCGAAGAAATTCAAAAAAATCTCAAAAAACGCTTTTCTCTCAAACATCTTGGCGTCATTATCACAGACACAAAAAGTATGCCTCTTCGTGTTGGAACTATCGGCAAACCAATTGCTCATGTAGGTTTTAAACCTCTTAAAAGTTATATCGGGAAGAAAGATTTATTCGGCCGAAAAAGCCGTCTTACAAAAAGCAATGTTGCTGACGCTTTGGCCGCTAGCGCGGTGCTTGTTATGGGAGAAGGGGACGAGCAAATTCCTATTGTTATAATCAAAAATGCTCCAGTAGAATTCACAGATAAAAAATTTTCTAAAAAATACATAAAACTAGAACACCCGCCGGAAACGGACATTTATGCAAGAGTGTATAAAAAAATACTGGAGTAGGAGACTCCAGCATTACCTCTCTATGCTTTTAAGCACTTCAAGATACAAATTCTCAACGATTTTCTCCTGTGCCTTGCCAGATCTTGCATAATGATCAAGGCCGGGCGCGGAATTAATCTCAAGAACCCAATAAGTCGCAGGTTTTTGGCTGATATCGCCATCAACCATAAGATCAACTCCACAAAGACGAAGCCCCATGTCTTTGGTCAGTTTTACGGCAATCTTTCCAAATTCAGGATGAATCTTCTTTGTGACATCCATCGAATCCCCACCAGTAGAGAGATTGGCATTGTCAAGGAGAAAAACTCGCTGCCCCTTGGCTAAAACAGAGCGAAAGTCTAACCTTTGATGTTTCAATTTCTCTGCCATACGAGGATCGCTAACCTTGATGCGAGTATCGCGACTTGAAGCAATAAATTCTCGTTGCTTCTTTTTGAGCAAATTCTCAATCGTTGATTTTCCATCACCAACAACATTGAGTGGTATCCGCTCATAAGCCGAGATCACTTCTTTATCAAGAACAACTATCCGGTAATCCTTGCCATGCACCGGCCGTTGAATCAGAGCGATGCGATCAATCTCAAACACGGCACGCATAGCTCGGTAGAATTCCCTCTTGTTGTAAACAAGAGCAACCGCCACCCCCTGACTGCCACTGTTTGGTTTTACAACAACTGGTAAACCCAAATTTCTGGCATACCGATAAGCGGCATGAATGTTGCGATGAGGCGAGCCGATAGCTTTGCCCCACCGATCCGAGAAAAATGTCTTACTGCCCGGAATAGTAGGATAACCCATACTTTTCATAAAAAAGTTGGCGTAGTCTTTGTCCTTGGCTATTTCCGAAGCGCCCACTGGATTTAGATCTACAGTGTTATACCTAAAGTACGAATGGTGGCCACTTTTAAAGGTGATCTGTCCGACAATTTGCCATTCAGGCTCTAGGATAATGCTGGCGCCAATGCGAGACGCTATTTTTTGCAACATCCGTCCGAGTATTAATGACTCTTTTTTTTTGTTTTTCTTCATTGATTTTGGAACCTTTCTGATTCTTAAGTTAATATATTTATACCATTTTGTCAAATGAAATGCAAAAAAGTTTTAAATTGAATAAGTGAAAGAAAAATAAGTAATAAAAAACGCCGAATTTCAATATCTGTGGATAACTGGCATCTAAAAAAAGTGGTTGTGATATAATAGTTCAATAAGTTCACTATAAATAAAAATATGGAAGAAAATACGGAAACTAAAACAAAAAAATATTGGTATTACTTGGTTGCTGTTTTGATTTTGGCGGCGCTGGTTTTCGGCTTTTATTATTTCCAAAAAATCCAAAAGAAAAACGATTTATTGAACCAGCTTCCCGATTATCTTTTGCCTCAAGACGGCAAAGCTCAAGTGTTTAAGCCGGAAAGCGCCGCCGGATATTATCTGCTCAAAAATCAGAATTTGGATGAGGATGGCATTACCTACCAAATAAGCAAGAGCTTGAACGAAGCCGCCAAACAGGTCTGGGAGGAATTGCGAAATGACGGCTGGATAGCTATCGGCGGCTCTAATCAAGGCGACGGATTTAAAACTTATAAAGTGGCCAAGGAAGGGCAGGGGAACCTATTTATAAAATTGGAAAAAATTGGCGAAAATCTGACTCAGGTAAAAATCATCGGTGCCGAGGTTAAAAAATAAAATTAAATCTAAATCTTTTCCAGCCACCTCTTCAAATAATTTTATGTTTTTTTCTAAAGTTAAGAGATGAGTGTCTTCATGTTCTCCCACTACCTTATCTTTCTCATTATAAACCGCATGCACCTCGAATTCTTTGTAAATTGACTGTCCATACCACCCATCACCCATAAGTTCCGCTTTTTTGTCTTGTGATGGATAAAAATAGTATTTAATTTTTTGTTCGGGGTCTTTTAGTTCTAAAGTTTGAGTAATTTTTACATATGCAAACTCCTGTCTGTTTTTAATTTCCTCGATTTCTTTATTGGCCAAAGATTCAGCTTCCACGTGAAAAATATAATGATCTGACTCATATATTTTCCATGGATAATCTCTGAATTTAGTTATATAAAATGGGATATTTTGCTCATATTCCATATGTTTATATTATAGAAGAAGGGGCAACATTTGTCGCCCCTCTTAATCATCTTGCGATCCGTATGACAGTTTGAGCAAACCATCATTTAAATCGTGCAAAAGAACTTTCTTGCAGTGCTGTTTTGAAAAGCTCTCTGTAGAACCTCCGTACTCAACTGCACCCCTTAAACTGCAGCTTTCCTCTTGCTTTTTTGCGCTTATATATCGCACTGTGCCAGGATTTTATCTAAATAATTCTTGTCTATTTTATGGCCAGCTTTCGGTATCACTATAATTTTGGCTCTGTTTTTGACCGTTTTTAAAAGTCTTCTAGTATCTTTAATTACCCATTTTTCTTTTTCTCCTATCAAAAAAATTATTTTATCAGCCTTTACTTTTTTCAAACTTTCCACTCCCGGAGTCATTGAACACAATATAAGAGTTTTTATTTTATGTTTCTCCGCATGCATCAGAGCTATATCACAACCCAAAGAAAACCCGACCAAAATATCTGGTTTACCCAATCTTAATTTTGAAAGGCTTCCCTTATTCCAGTCTATATCGAGCACGTTGAAATACTTAAAAAGAGATTTGTACTGTGATCTATCGCCCAAACCATGTAAAAATTTAATTTTAGCCATATTTTTTAAAACATTAATATTTTTTCTTTTTGTTTCTATAGTAGTAATTTGGGGGAGCAACTTGTGTCACTCCCCCCTGTTGGGCGCGGGTTTAATCAAATATCTGGAACGAGAATATATTTTCCCCCATACACTTCCTCCTTTCCTCAAGGGATGCCTAGCTAGACCATCCCTATCCAAAGTATAGATTTGAACCTGTCTGCCATCAATGATATTCCTTGATTTATTTTTGTCAAGAAAATGGCGAATTATTCACTGACTTTTTATTTATTTTTTTATGATATAGTTTTAGCATGAAAGCTGAAGAAAAAAATTTTGATAAATGGAATAATATTAAAAAAATTACTGATAAGTTAGAAACAAAAATAAAGATACGCACAGGAGAAATTCGCTGGTGTAGATTTGGGGTTAATGTTGGAAAAGAAATAATCGGGAAAGATAGTACTTTTCATAGACCGGTATTAATTTTGAAAAAATTTTCAGGAGATGTTTTCTTCGGATTGCCCCTAACAACAAAATTTCATAAGGGTGATTGGTATTATCAGATTGTTCATGATAATACAGCCCAAACAATTATTTTAAATCAGGGCAGAGTTTTGGATAGAAAAAGACTTGAAGAAAAATTATTTGAAATATCAGAAATTGAACTTCAAAATATAAAGAAATCTTTTTGCGAACTCATTAAGAAATTTTAATTTGAGTACTTATCTTAAAAATACCAAAGGCCGTTTTTCAACGGCCCTTGAATGGGTTACCCCAACTTATGCTATAAGTATATACAAAACAAAAAATCTGTCAAGTACGGTTTTGTTATTTATCCCCATCTGTGGATAACCGATATAATAGGAAAAATGGTTGTTGATAAAACAAATAAAATTTTTTGCAATAAAAAGAACAACGGAATCCAATTATTTTTGGATTCCGCTGAAATAGACCGGAGACGGGGCTGATTCGCGCCCATTGACGGTCAAAATAACATTTGTTAATTCTAGTTGACCAGGTTCTTCCGAATTCATCGGAACTCGGAAGTTTATCTGATAAACCAGAAGTCCGGGAGCAAGCCCGGCAAAAAGAACTTCTGCCGGCTGTCCGCCGAATCTGACAAAGACTTCGGGGACAGCGTAACAAAGCTGGTCTAGTGGAGCTGGCTGGCCAGCGGGGATACCGCAGGTTGAGGCCAGTCCGGTGGCGTAGGCGAAATAGGTCTCGCCTTTTTGCAGAGGATTGTCTCTTGAACCTGCCAGCTGGTAGCTGGAGTCAAAATACATTCCTTGGTCCCTTGACACCGCAAACAGCGCCGGAGCAAAATCAGAAATCAGGACAGCAACTTCATCACTGAAAATGTTGTCTCTAATCACTCGAATCTTGCGCATTCCCGGCTGAATGGTGCTCGGAATCTGGAAATTAATCTGACCCTCGCTGACAAAAAGCAGGGGACAAGCCAAACCGTCAATCTGGACTTGCACTCCTCCCAAAGTGATGGGCAGGGGAGTCATACCGGTCTGGGTGGTCTGCGTTGCCAAACCCTTGCCAAAAATAGTGGCCAGGACTCCGGGAGAAAGTTCAGGTCCAAACGACGCTGAATTGACAACCCCTTCAGTCTTGAAAGAAGGCTTTAGAGGCAGAACCGTGATGGTCACGGATTTGGCGATAGTCGGACCTCCGACCCATTCAACTCGAAGCGTGTAAGTGGTTGTAACTTTGGGGTACACAACAACTTTGGCACCTGAGCTGAAACTGTTGCTCATTCCAACCACTGGATCCAACATCCAGCTCTTGAACTGGCCTTTAATCTCAAATGAGACCTCGGCCTGCTGGCCCGGTTCAAGAATGGTGGGGTTGGCGGAAATTGCAATAACCGGCTCTTTGGTGATGAGGAAATTATTCATTTTCATGGTAATTCCTCCTTCAAGCTGAGTAACTGCAATAGTGTTGCTACTTTGAACAACGCTTATGGGCGAGCCGTAGGGAGCTTCGCCCGGTCCTTTGACCAACTCCGGCGTGGCGCTTCTGAAAGCAAGCTTGAAAACTGCGTTGCCCTTGTCCGTCTCGGCGACGAAGAAAATCGTCTCGTCGTCCAAAACTTTCAAGGACAAGATTTTCACCAGCTTGAATCCGGCAAAGTTGTTGCCGACCATCAAAGGCACTTCGTACCCCGGCTCAAACTCTGAAAAGCGGCTGAGCTTCAATGTCCCGTTTTCAGTGTAGGCCAAGACGGTGCCAGACGGATTGCAACCCGAGGTATTAATCTCAAATTGCCCGTCTTTAACGATTGTCCATTTGCTGACTCTGTTGTGGTACACCAGCCCGCTTCTTTTGCTTTTGGTGTTGGTCACTGGGACCCAAAAACCAGTAGCGCTTGCGCAACAACCTAGGTCCAGAGCATCAAATTGAGAAACAGATGGTTCTTTCGTATCAGCCAAAAGAGTGAAAGGTTGAGAATATGGTTGACTCAACTCAACAATTCTGAACCAACGGTCTTCTTTTTGAAAAAGAGAAGAATCGCTAATAGTAGAAAGCATAAACATTCTATTAGCTGATCTCTCGAGAATTCCCCCATCCACGAACAGCTTTCTAACTTTGTTTAGCTGTCCGATTGGCTTGAGTTCAATCGGCTGATTCGGACCGATAATCTCTCTAGTTCCTGAAAACAAACTTCGCAATTCATACCCAGTTGGAACTTGGGCCGAATATGCCAGAACCAAAGGCGGTTCTGTCCCGAAGCAAAGCAGTTTTAGGCGGTCCATCTCTTCGTTTTGCCAGACTCTCTGGCTGGAAACGAACTTCGCTCCGTTTAACTGTTTTTCCTCGAGGAGCAGGGTCTGAACGCCTGCCTGCCAGTATTTAATTGTTGGATCAACGGAATTTTCAATTCCGCAAAATCCACCTTGATATCCTGCCAAAGAAACCCAGGCAGGCAGATCAATTACAGTATAACCCCGCTCCGCCGGTCCTCCGGTTTGAGCGAAAAGCGATACCGCAGAAATCAGCGACAAAATAATCATTCTCATGTTCCTCATTTGGAACCCCCTTTTTTCCTTTCTTGAGACCCTTCTTGTCAAAGGGCTATTCTGTGTTATATTCTAATTTATTAAAATGACTTTGTCAAGCAAGTTATCCACAGCCCCTCTTGATTTTTTGTTTTTAATAAAAATGCCAAAAATTAAGAGCAAGCGCGAATTATCTCAAGAATTTTATTTCGGTAATTCTTATCTATCTTATGATCTGCCCCGGGAACTACAACAATTCTCCGTTTACACTTAAGAGTTTTGGTTAACCGAAGATTATTCTTATATGCCCATTTTTCTTTTTCCCCAACTATAAAAATAATTTCTTTGGCTTTTAATGTTTCTAAAGTTTCAATACATGGAGTCAACGAACATAAAATAACAGTATCTATTTTGTGATTTTCTGCGTATTCACAGGCCAAAGCCGCTCCCATTGAAAAACCAATGAGAATATCTATTTTACCCTTTAGTAATCTGATTTTATTCCAATCAATATCATATACTTTCATGTATTTTGAAAGACGATCGTAGTTTCTGGCTCTTTCGCCAAGTCCTGGAATAAAAACTATTTTTTTGTTTTTTGAATTATTCATAAATGGTAATGGGGAAGAGTCCGCGTGGTTCTCTCCCCCATTTCATTTAATATACTCTTTGGATTATCATTGTCAAGAAAAAATGGCGAGTTATTCATTGACTTTTTTGTTTTTAATAAAAATGCTAAATGTGTCAGTAAATCTGATTATTTTTTTGGTTATACAACAAACAAAATCTTGAGAAAAGAAAATATTCTAAAATTTTTTAGAGATAAAAAATAAGAAGGCCCCCCAAACTGCGAGGGGCCTATGTTGAACCAGTTTTAAAGAGCTGGTAACGCTGTACTCGAGGCAGAACTGCGCCAGTAAAATGTCAAAACGGTACGGTCTCCATTTCTCTTGGGGGGTGAGCTAATGTCTCTGCAATGGCGCGCGAAATTGGCAGTCCCGCTAAATCCTCAATCCACCCCCACTGCCCCCCAGGATTAACTTCAAGAAACACATACTCTTCCTTAGGCGTAAGGATCATGTCAATAGCGCCAAAACTTAATTTCCAGAACCGCATAAGAGCTTGTAGTTTTTCTTTAATGCTTTCAGGCAAAATGAAAGCCTCATGCTGGACATTCTGGAAATCGTAATTTCGCCAATCATGCTTTGTTTTCTCGCTATCTTGAGAGTGTATCGCACAGGCAAATATTTTATGCCCAGCAATTGTGATTCTTAATTCAATCTTTTTGGCTATGTATCTTTGAGCGAAGACGGGAGCAAGTGCAATGGTGCCTCGTTGCTTTAGCAGTTCGCCGTAAGTAATGCGTCGTGTGAACAGACTTAAAGCTTTTCTCGAGATGTATTCTCGAAATATGCGTCCTCTGATGCTTTTTATAGCAAGTTCTCCGCCACAATGTTCGCAAAAAGACAGAAGTTCGTCAGGATCATTCGTTACAACAGTTTCTGGAATCTGCAACCCGAGCTGTATCGCGGTCTTTAATTGATACAACTTATTATGCTCCAGCAATTTCATGCTTACAAGAGGATGATTCATCCAGAAGCAGTCAATACTTGTGTAGAGAGAATACAATGCGGCGCGGGATTCGCTCTGTACGAAATCAATTTGCCACTGTGGCAAATTGATTTTTGCCTGAGGAATTTCCGGTTTTCGCATCCACACACTTTTTACATCTTCCCATCCGATTTTATCTTGTAGAGATGCATCTTTCAAAAAACCGCCAATTGATTTTGAATTTCCCCGCAAATGAATGTTCAGAATTTTTTTCTCTGGGAAAAGGGCTGTGTCAAAAACGACAAATTCTTCTCCCATATCTCTCAAATAGCGAGTTACAGCGTCAATATTTCGCTTTTCCCGAACACATCCCACAATCAGAATCTTCTTCTTGGTTGTCATAACCATGCTCCTTTCCTTGTTTTTCTCTTTGAATTTTCAAAGTTTCCGTATATAATATACATAATCCGTAAAATTATGTCAACCAAATTTAAAAAAATACCAATACCTCCCGGTATAAGAAAAAAAGCATCTATTGCTGTTTCGCATGCTCTAAAGAATATGAAATATGGAAGTGGAATTAATCAGTTGGAAAAATATCGTAAATCGTATTCATTTGACGATAAACTCTTGTATGCCCTAGGCTTAATTTATGACCACAGAGGCATGCAGATTTCTGGTCACCTTTATTCTCAAAAACCTCGAGTATCACCGCAACGAAAGAAGAAATCTGACTATTGTTTTGGAATGGCGGGAAAAATTTTTCACGATATTTTAAGTCGTGATCCTAAAAACACAAATGCTCTATTTCGTCTTGGTGTTTTATTTGAACTCAAGAAGCGATATAAACAAGCATTAAAATTTAAGTTAAAGGCATATAGAATTGGAACAAAAGATAAAGAGAAAAGAATTCCTCTTCTTATAGGTTTTACGTATCTTAAAATGGGGAAAAAGCGAGAAGCTGAAAAATGGATTAAAAGAGAGCTTGAACTTTTAGGAAAAGAGGAAGTCTCGGCAAATTTAAATATTCTTCTATTCTTTTTTCTCACCAAAGAATATAAAAAAGCTTTGCCGTATGCTTTAAAAGCGGAAAAAATCCTAAAATCTCAAAGAAAAACAATGGGAAAAGAAATTCAAGTATTATGGCGAAAAAGGATACAAAAAACAAAAAGAATGGCCAACCCGTAGATTGGCCATAAGTTTCCCGTAGTCACGACACCGTATCAAGTATCGCATGAATCGGCACCTTCAAGAGGTCCCGTTGACCACGTGTCAGTCGCACAGATTCCGGGTGGAATGGGATCAGTAGGCTCCAAGAAATTCAGCAGTAACGGTGGATGTTGATTGATTTCTTTCTCCACCGTGATTGTTTGCTCGTCTTCAGCGATTGCGTTCATTGCTCCTCCTTTCCTCAAGGAAAGCTCTGCAGTTGCTCTCCTATCCAAAGTACAGATTTGAACCTGTCTGCTTTTAATAATATTCCTTAAGTTGTTTTTGTCAATTCCAAAAACTTCCTTTTTTGCATCTGTGGATAACTGGCATATAAAAAAGGTGGTTGTGATACAATAGTTCAACAAGCTCACTATAAATAAACAAAATATCTCTAATGGCAAAAAAATACAAAAAAATAAAGTTTTTTTATTTAGTAGCGTCACTTTTTTTGGTTTTTTCTTTGCCTTTAATTTCCGAAGCTTCTACGGCCCAACAATCAAACCAACAAGATTTTTTCGCTACATACAGCACTGCGGTTTCGGCTGATGGCGCTGCGGTAACTGGGGCCATCAGCACTACGGGTATGCAAGTTGGCATTCAAGAAAATACAGTTAATGTTACGGCTGGGGCAACAATCAATTATGGCTCGCCTGTTATTTTAAATTCTTCCAATTCGGCTGGCAGTATAAACTTAAACGAAACCATAAATGCCGGCAATCTCGCCAGTAGCCAAGCTGGCCAAACCATAGCTCCTCAAAATCTGCTGGTCATAAATAACTTAAACACCAGCAATCCAAATGCAGTAACCGCCTCTAATGGTCAAGTCTTAACGAGTATTACCATTACTTCTGGCAGTATTGTGAGCACCCAAAATGTAGTTTTTGTGAATGGAGTGGCTCAAATGACTTTGCCCGTGCGTTCGGGAAATCTCACCATCACTTACAATTTTGAAACCGGTGGAGGCGGGGGCGGGGGAGGAGCAACTCCGGTAACCCAATTTGCCGGCAGTTTGACAGTAGCCCCTAAAATAGCAGGCGCGCCTTTTGGCATTGCTTCTTTTGCTGATTACACGGTCACTTTTAAATCTTACAGCGATTATAGCGGACCGGTTATTATTTCTCTTGAAGGCGCCTGTCCGGTTACTTCCTGTGTTTTTACGACCGGCACCAGCGGCACCATCATCCAATATGGCACCACTTTTGCCGCCACTTTGCGCCTTTCAAGTTCTGCCGCTTTTGCTCAAGGCCAATATGAATTTAAAGTTAACGCTTCGCCGACTGGCGGGGCGGGGGACTCCGACAGAGTGATTCAAAACGGATTTTATTATGTTTATAAAGACACTCCTGCCAACGCTTATAACAAAGCTCAATATGTAAGCTACGCCAACCTGCCGGCCGGCAATACTATGCAGCCCGGAGAAACGCGCCAAGTTACCGTAACCATGAAAAATGTTGGCACCACTGATTGGACTTTGAATACAGGCGGAGCAACCTGTTCTTCTGTTCCCAAAAACAACGGCTATTACCTGCATCCTCAAAATAATGTTCCCACTTGGGGCGTGGACAAAGTGGCTCTAAATAGCGACTCCACCAATGGCATAGTGGCGAATTTGCCCGCTGGCAGATATGTCAGGATTAGCGGGCTAGGAAACAGTTTCTCTTCCGGCACCGGTTATTTGGGAGTATTTGAAATTCAGGCTTTTGATTCAAACGGTATTATCCATCATACTCAAACCATTACCCAGTCTTCAGCATTTTCGCCGTGGGGCGGGACGACTTTGCTGGGAGCCGCTGATTCTAATACTGCTACCGGCTTTGTTCCTTACAACGGTTCTTCAAACCAATGGATTCAGATTGATTATGGAAGTTCAAAAAATTTTACAGAAATTAAAGTTTTGCCGGCCGTGCAGGGGGCCTGGAATGATGACCCAATGCAAGTGCAAATAAGCAGTGACGGAGTGAATTTTACCACTGTGGCTACTTTTATTTCTGACCAAAACAACGCTTGGTTTAGCACTAAAAAAGCGGTTGGCGGCGGTTTGCCTTATTATAAATATTTATCATTTGACGTTACGGGCTTTGGCAACGCGCCTTGGTGGCGCTATAACAGAATTGCCGAAGTTGAGATTTTTGACCAAAATAACAACCCTGCTCTAATCCAGTCAGTAAGCGCCGACATAAACCCGGCGTTGGCTAATTTGGCTGTTGATGGGGACGTGAATACTTATTGGGGAGGAACTGCTGACGGCAGCGGCGGCAATTATTATGCGACCTTTGCCGCTCCTGTTAGTTTATCTCGCATCAAATTGACAGCCCCTTCAAACGGTTTTTCTGATTACGATAATCAATTGATTAAAATTTATGGAAGCAACGACGGCGGCAATTGGACCGAAATCTCTTTTCGGCCAAATCCCACTCTTCCTGTAGATGAAACCAGCTTTGTCCCTCAAGTAAATAAAAGAAACATAAAATTCACTTTCAATATTACCGCTCCGGTTCAGGCCGGCACTTATCCTTTCCAGTGGCGAATGAATCAGGAATGCGTGGAAAGTTTTGATGATTCCAGTCCTTTGGTTAATATAACCGTGCCAGCCGGAGTGGGGCCGGAAATTAAAAGCTTTACAGTGCATACTCCCGATACAGTGGCTGATATTACTGGCTCCAGCGGCGGTAATGGATTTTTGAAAAATCAAAAATACTGGTTGAAATGGGAAACTCTAAATACGACATCCTGCACTGCCAGTGGCGGCACTTGGAACGGCAGCGGGATGAAAAGCGCGACAGGTTCCGGTTCGGAAAATCGCAGCGCCGATTCAGCCGCCATAGGGCTTAAAACCTACGAACTTAGCTGTTCAAACGGCAGTTTGACTGTTAAAAAGACGGTAAATGTGCAAATTAATGACCCGCCGCCAAATTGCAACCCGGCTTTAATTGGAATCAACCAAATGAAAGGATGTGTTTATAAATGGGATAATACATTGGGAGGCGGGGCGATGCCCGCGTCTCCCAATGTGCCCATAAGCGGTTCGGGTTGGGTATTGTTTAATAACGCTCCTTTATACGGAACTCCATTGGCTGACCCGGTACAAGCCAACGCCACTTATTTGGATTTCTCATGGCCAGACTTGACCGGACCAGTGGCTGGAATAGATAATTATTTCAAAGTCACCTGGAATGGAGAATTTAATTTCGGTTCCGCCAATTACACTTTCACCAGCGGGTCAAATGACGGACGAATACTTTATGCTTCCAGTTTACCACTTCCAATAGTTAGCAATAAATGGTCTGACCAGCCTTATGCCCCGATTGCCGCCACACCCACGGCTCTTTCCGGACAGAAAATTTTAACTTTCTCTATGTATGACAGAACTGGTGATTCCGCCGCTTCCTTAAGCTCCATAAATTCAGGCGGAGGGTTGGGTGAAATAAGGGGTAAAATCTTAAAAGACGATAACGGCAATGGATTAAAAGACGGTAGTGAAGTTTATATTCGCGACCCCGATTATCTCTCAAGTTGTCCTAACCCCAATTCTCCTCTGTCTGGAATAACCCTCAATTATACAGGTCCAAAAAACGGTTCCGCTCATATTGATTTTTGTGCCGCTCCTCCTCTTGGTACCGGCGATCCAATTTATGTTGTTCCCAATCTGCCCGCAGGCGATTATAATTTTTCAATGACTGTACCAAGCGGCTGGGAAGCAACAAGAGGAACAGGCTTTGACCCTATGACAAATCCAGTCTTTCCCCAATGGACAATAGGCTTTCAACCGCTAACTGCCACTCCCTGCGCTTCCAATTCTTCTTGCAGCAATGTGCCGGTATATGCGAGCGGTTATACTCTTGTGTACTTTTCCATGCGGCCAACTAGTGGCACTCCGACCGTCACTTTAACCGCCCCGGCTTCAGCGGAGAAGAACGCCAATTTTGCGGTTTCTTGGACTTCAACCGGGGCTAATCAAGTGGCGATGGCGCCACCGGCTAATTGTTCTTTTTCTCCCGCCATTGCGTCCAGCGAAGTTCCCAATGGTTTTCGCTCTAATGTCTCTTGTTCAACAACCGGCAGCAAAACTTTTCAAATCACAGTTTCTAATGCCCTAGGCCAGCAAAATACGGCTACTAAAGTAGTAAACATTACTGTCGCCAACAAAGACCTGACCGTTATCAAATCAGGACAGGGAAAGGTCACCAGCAGTCCGGCTGGCATAAATTGCGGAACAGGATGCCAGAGCCAGACAGCCAGTTTTGCGTCGGATGCAACAGTAAGTCTTACAGTTGTGCCAAGCTCCGGCAGAATATTTACTGGTTGGGGGGGCGACTGTCTCTCATTTGGCAAGGCGGCAAATTGCAGTTTAATAATGAATTCTTCTAAGAGCGTTATTGCCAATTTTATGGTAAACCCGAATTACAAGGAGTTTTAAGCGTCAAAATTTGAACACACTTTCCTATTGACATCAAGGGTGAAAGATGCTAGACTATACACGAATCCAGTTAATGCTGGATTTTTCGTTTATAATTAAACCAATGGCTTATTTTTCAAACCACTGCTTTAGGGTTTATGTTAATGGCTTCAAATATAGCTAATCTCGGCAACGGGGTATCATCGTTTATCATACCGCCTGTTGCGGCTTCTGAAGTTGTTGTTTCGGTTTCTCAAACAGAATATGAGGAAAGCGCCGACGAGAAAGCCGGGAAGGAAAAGATGACGGCGGAAGAATATGTCAGGAATTATTTCTCTGACATACCGATTATGGTTGAAATCGCCAAATGCGAGTCTCGTTTTC
Source organism: Patescibacteria group bacterium (assembly GCA_038056395.1). Classification (GTDB taxonomy): domain Bacteria; phylum Patescibacteriota; class Minisyncoccia; order Phycocordibacterales; family WO2-35-19; genus WO2-35-19. Next base: position 40,112 of record JBBUFS010000001.1, read on the forward strand.
GCCATAATAACAGCAATGGCATTGCGCTGCGCGGAGAAAAAAATAATCTTGATAGGGGAGTGATGCAGATTAATGAATACTTCCATAATGAGGATTCTAATAAGCTCGGCTATGACATTCTTACTATAGAAGGGAACACCTCCTACGCCAGGCGCCTTTTTGAAAAGTATGGGATCAAGCCCTGGAGGTCCTCTTTTAAATGTTGGAGTCGCACCATCGCTTACTCCGAGTATGAATTGGCCAAAGAATTGGCGATGAAATGGTAAATTAAAAAATAAAATCTCCCTCGCCTTTAAATAGGGAAGCGGTTTTTTCTTTATATTTGATATCTGTGGATAACTTTTTGTATTTTCTAGTTTTATTCTAGTATAATACTCTTATGCTTACTAGAAAACAAAAAAAGTTTCTGGACTATGTTCAAGAATATACTCAAAAAAGGGGGATTAGCCCTTCGCATGATGAAATTAGAAAACACCTAAAACTTTCCTCTGTTTCTACGATTAATCACTATATGAAAATTCTACAAAGGAAAGGTTATATTAAACGAGAAAAAAATACTGCTCGGTCGGTTGAGATTAAAAAAAAGGAAAGTCCAATAAATATTCCATTTAGAGGGTATATCGCGGCTGGTCAGCCAATCGAGGCGGTTGAAGAATTTGAAACGATTACTGTCCCAAGCAATCTTGTGTCCACTGGAGAACATTTTGCATTAGGTGTTAAGGGAAACAGCATGATTGATGAGGGTATTTTTGATGGAGATATTGTTATAATTAAAAAACAAAACACCGTCGAAAACGGGGAAACAGCAGTTGCTTTGATAAACGGAAATGAGGTTACACTTAAAAAAATTTATAAAGAAAAAAACAGAATTCGTTTGCAACCTGCAAATCCGAATTTAAGGCCGCTTTTTGTTAAAAGCGTGGTTATTCAGGGTAGAGTGATTAGTACCTTTAGAAATTTTGAGGAACAAGAAAAAAAAGAAGGCAAAATTAAATTAAATAATATATATAATGAAAACTGTTTGGATACTATGGCAAAAATGCCAGATAATTTTATTGATATAACAGTAACCTCGCCTCCATATGACGACATGCGAAAGTACGGGGGTAATACATTCGGTGAATTTGGATCTATAGCAAAAGAACTATATCGTATTACTAAAAAGGGTGGTATTGTCGTGTGGGTAGTTGGAGACCAGACAATTATGGGTAATGAAACGGGGACATCTTTAAAGCAAGCTCTATATTTCAAAGAGATAGGTTTTAATCTTTTTGACACGATGATATATCTTAAAACACCAAGAGGAGCAGTTGGCAATAATAATACATACTGGCAAACATTTGAATATATGTTTGTTTTAAGTAAGGACAAACCCAAAACAATAAATCTTATAAGAGATAGAGAAAATAAAGAAGCACGAAGTGGTGATACGGGTACAAAACGATTGTATGATGGTTCATTGTTTCAACAAAAACGGAGCGGTTATTCTAAATATGGCAGAAGAACAAATGTGTGGGAGTACTTAGTAGGAAAAGGACATTCTGCAAGTGACAAAGTTGCCTATGAACACCCAGCAGTATTTCCTGAGAAATTGGCACAAGACCATATAATATCTTGGAGCAACGAAGAAGATATAGTATATGATCCATTTATGGGGAGTGGCACAACTGCAAAGATGGCCATTCTTAATAAAAGAAAATATATAGGTAGTGAATTGTCTCGTGAGTATTGCGAAATAGCACAAAAAAGGATAAGATATTTGTAATGAAATGCACTGAATGTAGTCGCAATAAAGCAATACACGAAGAGTTTTGTGATTCGTGTTATAACGAAACAAAAATATGCCGTAGATGCCAACAACGGAAAAGTATTTTTGAGTTTGAAAAGAATCAAAAAAGTATCGCCGGTAAAGTATCCAGAAGAGGAGAATGCCAAGATTGCCGTAAATGGAAAAAACCTATACCAAATGATGGATGAAGATGTTAATATATTAAAAAGGGCAATAAAATGGGTACAGGGTGTTTTGCATGTTTTATTATTTTAGTGTTCAAAAATTTTTGATTTAATGAGATGCTCACAAAACTGCCGAATATAGTGATGGGGGATAGGAGGTTTTATAGCACCTTTTTTGGGTTATCAATCTAACCCCAGTTTACTTATAATTCCTAGTAGTTGGTTTTGTAAGTAAATTGTTGTGCATACATAATAAGATGGTGGAAAGAATCCTTTGGAAACCAGGACAATTCGATGACTGTATTCTTGGGGAATGGGATGATAGGAACGTCGCACAATATACCTTTGGGGTAGTTATTAAATAAGGGGCGTCTTTGGCGCTTCCCTATCCTTTGCTAAAAATATTTTTTATAAAATTCAAACAATAATTCCAGATTTTGATTATCACATCGCTGTATTTCTGCCAGCCTTTGGCTCCTAAACTGTAAATTTGATCCAAAAACTCCCTAAACTTTCCCTGAGTCAAAAAGCCGACTACATCGATGTTGTAGATGTATTTGAGCAAAACCAGAGCCCCGACTATTATAATGATAATTTTTATAAATCCCCCCTTTTGATTTCTATTTTTCATGTTTTTATTTATTAAAAATATTTAAAAATATAATAATGGGTCCAAATAAGCATTAATGCTGGCCACCGGTATGCTCACATTTTTGCAATTTATGCTTGAAGAAAATTTTTGTATTTCAACTCCTTGGCTGGCATAGACAGTGACATGAAGATGCGGCCCGGTGGAATAGCCGGTCTGGCCGCTGTAGCCGATTATTTCTCCGGTTGCGATACTCTGGCCAGCCGATGCTTTTATCAAATCCAGATGGGCGTAGAGAGTAGAGAGTCCGTTTGGATGTTTTATAAGAATCCATTTGCCGTACGAATAGCAGCCCCTTTGCTCGTCGGTGTTGCCAATGCCGGCCACTACGCCGCTAAGAGCCGCCTTGACGAGAGTGCCGCGGCTGGCCCTGAAATCCACTCCATTATGGGTGCCGGAGACATAAAGTCGCTTTGAATCAATGGTTTTGCCAAAGGGCTGGGTTATGAATATATTATCTAGAGGCCAGAAAAGAATGCCTTTGCCGGAGGCCGGAAAACTATTGGGGTCAATGGCCCTTTTGAGCTGGGACTCAAAATAAAAAAGCTCTCTTTCAAACCTCTCTTTTTCCGTCTGTCTTTCGGCTAATATTTTTTTGTATTCCGTTTCTTTGTTTTTGGTGGCGGCCAGCAGATTGTTCTTTTCTTTCTTGTTTATGACCAATATCTGATTTTGGTCCCCAAGCTCCATTTTGAGGGACAGAAGCTTCTTCTTTTCTTTTTCAGTGTTTGATTTTTTGTCAGATAATTCGTCTTTATAAATTTCCAGTTCCTTTGATTGCTCCCTTACTTTTTGCTGAAATTGGCCGGCCGATTGGTATTCATCAAAAACATCAGCTAGACTTTTGTCAGTCAGAAAGCTCTCTATCAGCGTTTCCGCGTCTTTTTGGTTTATATCATTCAAGGTCTTTGAAATAACCTGAACATTAAAAGCTATCTTTTCTTCGATATCCCCTATTTCACCATTAAGGTTTTCAATAGTCAAGTTAGTTTTTTGGACATTAGTTTCAGTTTTTTTTATTTCCGCAGCCATTTTTTTTTGGTTTATATCCAGCGCTTTAACCGCATTTTGCAGGCTTTTAGCTTCACCGCCCACTACCTCTATCTGTTTTTCATAAACCTTTATTTCCTCTTCCAGCTGCTTTATTCTATCATTGTGATTAGCTATATTTTGCTTTATTTCGTCAATAGATTGAGCATTAGCATGAAAACCCATAAGTCCCATAAGTCCTATAAGCCCTATACGACCAACAAGATTTATTATTTTTTTATAATAATTGGATGGCATTTTGAATTCTTTTTATTGTTTCCTCAACGCCAAGTACTTCTATGAGTGTAAACGGGTCCGGTGATTTTTCCCTGCCCGACAGGGCATAGCGCAAAGGCCAAAGCGCCTCCCCCTTCCCTATTTGTTCTGCATATTGCATTATTTTTTCTTTATTGTCTGATATTTCTGAAATTTTTTCTAAATGTTTTTTGGCTTCCTCTTTGCTTTCCCCTTTCCATAAAATTTTTTCTTTATCCAATTTCGGCTTATTAAAAAAATAATCCAGTTCCCCGCTTTCAATGAACATATCAACATCAAAAATAACCTCTGTTCTTTCAAATATTATTTCTATTAATTTGGGATGAATCATGCGATCTCCAAATTTTTCTTTTAATTTTTGATTAATTATTTCCTCAGTATTATTTTTTTGTAATTTTATATACTCCTTATTTATCCAACGAAGTTTTTCTATATTGAATATTCCTCCTTTTTTCTGGACCTTTTTTATGTCAAAAGCTTTAATCAGTTCTGCTATGCTAAAAATTTCTTGGTCTGTCCCCGGATTCCAGCCAATCATAGCTAAAAAGTTTATGACTGCTTCCGGCAAATAACCCTTTTCCTTGTAATACGATACCGAAACCTGCTCGCCGTGTTTTCTTTTTGAAAGTTTTGTTTTGTCCGATGCTAGAATCATCGGCAGATGCGCGTAAATTGGTCTGGGCATAGCCATGGCTTCCTGGATAAGAATTTGCCTCGGAGTGTTGGAAATGCCGTCGTCGCCCCTGATGACATGAGTTATCCCCATTTCAAAGTCGTCTATTACCACTGCCAAATGATATATCGGCTCGTTCAAACTTTTGGCAATGACAAAATCTTTAAGCTCTGTTGTGTCAAACTCAATCTCTCCACGTATTAAATCATCAAATTTTATTTTTTTGTTTGGATTTTTAAATCTGATGACTTTGTTCCTTTGGCCACTTTCCACAATTTCTTCTTTAGATAAATAAGCTTTGCCTTCATCTATTAATTTATTTAAATATTTTTTGTAAATTTCAGTTCGCTCGGATTGTTTGATTGGCGAAAGAGAATCAGGCTCAATGCCAAGCCATTTTAAATTTTCTATAATATCATCCTCATATTCCTTTTTAGACCTTTCTTTATCAGTATCTTCCAATCTGAAAACGATTTGTCCGCCGTTTTGTTTGGCAAAAAGATAATTAAAAAGAAAAGTCCTGGCATTGCCCATATGCAACATCCCCGTCGGCGACGGCGGGTATCGTACTATTACTTTTTGAGTCTCTGACATAAGCATATTATAACATATCACCCACCCCGCCTTCTTCTTGTCCTAACCCCCTAAATCCCCCTTAATTTAAGGGGGAATTTTTGGAATGAAAATGCGAAGCATTTTCATTCTTAAAATAAGAAAACAAAGTTTTCCAAAAATCTCCTCTTAAATTAAGAGGAGTTTGAGGAGTTATTTTTTTATTTTTTCCAACACTGTTTCCACATTATTTTCAACCTCGTCATTCCAAAATCTTATAATTTTAATATTTGAAGCTTGCAAAATTTTTTCTCTGTCTCTGTCGTACAAAACTGCTCCGCCTTCCATGTGTTTATCACCATCAAGTTCAATTCCAAGCCTTAATTTTGGGCAATAAAAATCCAAAATATATGGACCGATACTGAATTGGCGGTAAAATTTTAATCCACAAAATCTTTTGCCACGAAGACACTCCCACAATTTTTTCTCCACATCGGTTTGGTTTTTTCTCAGTTCTCTCCTGCGGTCTATGAGTGGTTTGTTGTTAAAAAGATATTTGTACATAAATATATTATAACCTAGCATTTTTCCACAAATCCCCCTTAAATTAAGGGGGATTTAGGGGGTTAGGTTTTGAGTCTGAAGTAAGTTACTCCAACTTCTCATGCGACAGCGCGATAGAAAGCAGTTCGCGGGCGATTTGGTCGGCGGCATGGGGTTTAAAAAAGTTT
>JBBUFS010000001.1:46074-82976 GCA_038056395.1 Patescibacteria group bacterium
GATAGAAAGCAGTTCGCGGGCGATTTGGTCGGCGGCATGGGGTTTAAAAAAGTTTTTGGCGCCTTCTTTCATTTTGCCGCTTATTTCTTTGCTTTCTATTATTCTTCTTATTTCCGCCAAAAATATATGAGCCTTTAAGTTTTCTTCCTGCAAAACGGAACAGGCGCCGGTTTTGGCATAAGCAAAGGCGTTTTTGACTTGGTGATTTTCGTTTGAATCGGCAATAGGAATAATGATGGAAGGTTTTTGCCAAGAAGCTATTTCAAATATGGTTGAACCGCCTCTGCTTATAACAACATTTGCAATCCCGGCGGCCATCCTCATTTCTAAGCTGTTCAGGTATCCAAAAGGCCTATACCTATTTTTGTTTGGATTTTCCAGAAGAATAGCGGCAGCCGATTCTTTGATTACTTCAATATTGGCTTGCCCGGTCTGGTGCAAAATCTGAAAATTTTTAACCAGGTCTGGCAGCACATCCAAAATAGCATTGTTTATAATCTCGGCTCCTTGGGAACCGCCCATGACAAATATGGTCGGCAGGCTTTCGTCAAAACTAAAAAATTCTCCGGCGCCGTTTGTAATGGGTGTTAATCGTTCTTCTAAAACCGGCTGGCCCGTGTAAGCCACTTTCTCCTCTTTGAAATAAATAGAGGCTTCTTTGTATGAGATTGCTATACGAACGGCAAATTTTCCAGCCCACCTATTGACTCGGCCGGGGGCGGAATCAGATTCATGGATAAAAACTGGTATACGCAAAAGACGCGCCGCCAGCATCGCCGGAAAACTGCCATAGCCCCCTTTGCTAAACACCACATCTGGATAAATGTCAAATACATCTAAAAGAGCCCCAAGCGTTCCCCAGGCGATTTTGAACAAGTCTATAAAATTGAGCAGAGAAAAATACCGGCGCATCTTGCCGGTGGTTATTTTTTTGTATTGAATATTATGGTCATAGAGAAGCCCCTGATTGTATGGCGTCGGCGCGAAAAAATACATCTCCGGAGTGATCAGTTTTTTTTCTTTTGCAATTTTTTGGATTGATTCGGTGATGGCTATAATCGGATAAAAATGCCCGCCCGAACCTCCGCCTGTAAAAATAATTTTCATATTTATTTTTTTGAACCTCTTGATATATTCATAATAATTCCGGCTTCAATTAGGGTTATAAATAACGCAGTGCCGCCGTGGCTGACAAAGGGCAAGGGTATTCCGGTCAGCGGCAAAACTCCAAGCATACCGCCTATATTTACAAATGCTTGAGACACTATAAGTATAACAATTCCCAGAGCCAGCAGTCTACCGAAGTCATCCGATGATTTTAAAGCGATTTTCAAGCCTTCCAAACCGAACATGACAAAAATAGTGATAATGACAAAAGCGCCAACAAATCCGAATTCTTCAGCCGCCACAGCGAAAACGGAATCCCCTATTGGTTCCGGTAAATAATAAAATTTTTGAATGCTTTGACCGAATCCCCTACCCCAAACTTGCCCCGAACCCACCGCAATAAGCGATTGATTGAGCTGGTAGCCGCTGGTCTGGATGTTTATGGATGGATTCAGCATTACCTCAATTCTTTGTTTTATATAAGGTCTGGTCAAAGCCAAAACGGCCAAAATAGCCACGCCTGCCAATAATATTACAAAGATGTGCCTCAATTTAGCTCCAGCGGCAAAATACATTGAAAGAGCGGCGGCAACAATAACCACAAAAGTGTCAGTGTCCGGCTGGGCCAGTAATATGGTTCCAAGTATTCCGGCAAATATTACAAAGGGCGCAAGACCCCAAGAAAAAGTACCCACCTTTTCCTTCAGTCTGGAAAGCCAAAAAGCAAAATACATTATAAAAGTAATTTTTAAAAATTCCGCTGGCTGAAAAGATATAAAGCCTAAATCAATCCAGCGTTTGGCGCCGCCATGTTCTATTCCAACATTCGGCATAAAAACCAAGAGAGTAAGCAGAATAGATCCTATCAAAAAAACAAAGGAATATTTTTTCCAGATATGATAATCAATGCGGGCAAAGAAAATACAAGCAATAGAGCCAAAAAACAGGCCATAAAAAATTTGATTGAAAGCTACATTTGAAAATTTAACCTCATCTCTGGCCAAAATCCCCAACGAAGCCGAACTGAAGATAAAAAATCCGGCCACCACCAATATGATAGTCCAAAACAAAAACGGTCTGCTTATTTTGCCAAGTTTTTTCATCCGATTAAAGCCAAGGTGATGCCCAAAATGGCGCAGATGGTGGAAAAAACCCAATAACGCATAGTAATTTTATAGGCCGGCCAGCCGATGGCTTCAAAATGGTGGTGCAAGGGAGCTACCAAAAAAACTTTTTTACCCCTGATTTTTTTGGATGCCACCTGAACAATGTTTGAGAGAACGGTTACGACTAAGGGCAGAGCAATAACCGGCAATACCAAAAATCCGTATCCTTCTCCCAATCTATCGGTCATAAAAGCCACGACGGTTAAAGTGACAGTTAAGCCCATAGTGCCTGTTTCGGACATATAAAATCTGGCTGGCGGAATATTGAACCAAAGAAAAGCCAAAAGCCCGCCGGCCACGGTGGCGCAAAAAGCGGCTAAGTCAATTTGTTGCTGATAAAAAGCGATGCCGCCGTAAGCGGCAAACATTGTGGCAAAAACTCCGCCGGCCAGCCCGTCCAAACCATCAATCACTCCACCGGCATAGATGAATATTGCGGAGGCTAAAAAAAGCAGGATAAAAAACGGCCCTAAATAAAATTCTCCAAATCCGAACGGCAAACCTATGGAAACAACATCAAGCTTGACATAAAACCAAATAGCGCAAGCCAAAGCTATGATTGAGACAATGAGAAGCCGTTTTTTAAGAGAAAGGCCGCCATTTTTACTTTCTTCCTGTTTTGAACCTTTTACTTCCAAATAATCGTCAACTAATCCAGCCAAAGAGCCAAAAATCAAAGTGGCCAATGGCACCCAAGTCTGGCTTCTGGAAAGGAAATCAAGCTTAATGGTTGTCTCGGTCGGCCAGAAAAAAGAAACGGCCCAAATGCCGAGGATGACAAAACTGGCGCTAAACCAAATAATAATGCCGCCCATTCTCGGCGTGTTTATTTCTTTTTCCTTGTGCAGTTCGTTGAAAATTTTTGCTTCTGTTCCGTCCAACGCCATCTTTCCCGCCTTCTTTTTCCACATTTGGCGGGAGTAAAGATAGTTGGTCAAAATGGGCGTTATCAAAACTCCCAAAATAAAAGCCCCCACTGCCGGCAAAAAAACTTTTACGATATCAATCATTATTTATATATTTTATGCTTGCCTCCACTAATTGCAGCATGTCTGAGAACCGGCCTTGTTCGCCGGAACCCAAAACGGAAATAATAATGGGACGATTAAGGCCGGCGTCAAAAGCGACCACTAAATTGCCTCCGGCCAAATCGGTAAAGCCGGTTTTGGAAGCGATAATGTTTGGTATTTTATCTATGGCGGTATTTGTGTTCTCGGCGGAATATTTTTTTTGGCTGCTGCTGAATTCCAAATTTTTATAGCGGGTGGCTTCCAAAACTTCCGGATAATTTTTAAGGGCGTATTCAAAAAGGATGGCCATATCTTTGGCTGAGCCGTAAGCGCCGCCCCGGTCAGCTTCCCTATCTAAACCGTGTTCGTTGAAAAATCTGCTGCTTGAAAGGCCGATTTTTGAGGCGATGTCATTCATTTCTTTTATAAACTGAGGATGGGTTTCTGTCACGGCTGCCAAGGCGAAAGCGCCGTCGTTAGAAGAAGTAAGTAAAGTGAAATCTCTCAAATCTTTAGCCCGCCAAATATCTCCAACCGCTAACTTTGAATCCCCTTCCGGCCCCAAGTCCGCCGGAGTTATTTTTATTTTCTGGTCATCATTTATTTTTTCGCTGGTCATAATGACGGTCAGCACCTTGGTCAGAGAAGCCAGAGGCAGAGGTTCGTTTGAATTTTTAGAAAATAGTTCTCGGCGATTGATAACATCCCAAACCACTGCGCCTTTGGCTTCCAAACTTATTTCCTGAAACGGATTTGACGTTTCAACCGCCTGCGCCACCCCCCCTTTTTTAAAAGATTTTCCTCCCATAATAAGAAGGCTAAAAATCAAAACTGAAACTGCCAAAAGGCAAAAAAGGGCGTGAACAAAATATTTGGTTTTAAAATCATCCCGCATTTTCTTGTTTTTCTTCTTCTATGTTTTTTAATTCTTCCATTCTTTTTTTAAACGCTTCAAACTCCGGCAATTCCTCAATTTTTTTTAGGCCCAAATGAGCCAAAAGAGACAAACTGCCTTTATACCTGAAAATCCTTTGATCCTTTAAATCCGATTCTCTTTCAACCAGACCGCGAACGCAAAGACCCCGCAAAATAAAGGTGGAATTAACCCCCCTTATATAATCAATCTCTCTGCGGGATACAGACTCATTATAAAGTATTATGGCCAATGTTTCCAAGCTCGCCCCGCCTATCTCCCTGCTCATTTCGTCTTTGGCTATTCTTTTGATCAAATCTTTCATTTCCGACGTTGTCGCCAAACCCGCTTCGTTATCGGTCATCACTAAACAAACACCCCTGTTTTCCAAAGATTTTGCCAAATTTTGCAAAGCTTCTCTGGTTTCTCTCTCATCTTTTTCCACTAATTTAGAAAGCGCCTTTATTTCCATCGGCTCATTTTTATAAAAAAGTATAGCTTCTATTTTTTGTTCTAAATTCATAATTTTAATAATACATAGGCACTCCCGCGTTTTCTCTTTCAATGCTGATATCTTCAAAATGTTTATCCTGACTTACTCTCACCAATCCTTGTTTTACCAATTCTAACATGGCCAGAAAGCTTACTATAACATTTATTTTTTCCGCCTTGCCGACCTCGGCGAAATTCTTAAAACTGGTTTTTAAACTTTTTTCTATTCTTTCCGATAATTTGCTTATCATTTCCTCCAAACTTATTATTTTTTCCACCATCACCTTTGGTAATTCTTCTATTTTTTCCGGCATATTTTGAAGCGCTTGATACAAAGCATTTTTGAGAGATAAAAGCGAAATATCCGGTGTTGGAGAAAAAATTACACTCTTTTTCTTCTCTTTGGCAAAATAAAGAAAATTGCCAAACATTTTTCCAATGCTTGCCGAAAGTTCTTTGTATTTTTTATAAACCGCCAACCTCTTTTCTAAATCCTCAATACTGACTTGCTCTTCTTCGGTTAAAGCTAAATTAGGCAAAAGAGATTTTGATTTTATAAGAAGCAAAGTGGAGGCCACCAAAATAAAATCAGCCGAATCGGCCATGGGAAATTCTTCAAACGATTTTATATATTCAATAAACTCATCGGCCACCTGCGAAAGCGAGACATCGCTGATATGCATTTTTCTCTTTTCAATCAGCTCCAAAACCAGCTCCAGCGGCCCCTCAAAATCCCCCACCCTCACTTTAAAATCGGGATTCATTTTTATTTTTTATCCAATTTAATCCCCAATTCTTTGAGCTGCTTTTCGGATATTTCGGAAGGAGAATTCATCATCAAATCCTTGCCTTCGCCAGTTTTTGGAAAAGCTATAACTTCGCGGATGTTTGGCTCGTTTTGCAGAATCATGACAATACGATCAATGCCAGGGGCAAAACCGCCATGCGGCGGGGCGCCATAAGTAAAAGCTTCCAGCATATGGCCGAATTTTTTCTTTTGTTCATCCTCTGAAATGTTTAGAAGTTTGAAAACCTGCCGTTGTTCTTCTTTGTTGTGAATCCTGATGGAGCCGGAAGAAAGTTCATAGCCGTTTAAAACTAAATCATAAGAGTTGGCGCGGATATTAAACAAATCCCCCCCTTTCATAAATTTTTCCTTATCTTCCGGTTTAATTGAGCAGAAAGGGTGGTGGGCGGCGGCGATGGAGCCGTCGTCCTTCTTTTCAAACATGGGAAAATCGGTAATCCAGACAAAGGCCAGTTCATCCGGATTATTTTTATCCTTTCTCAAATCGGGCTTATCGGTGCCGTACTTTTCCATCGTTTCGGCAAAAGTAAATCTAAGAAAAGGCGTCTCTGTTATTTTTTTATTCGGGTATAATTTTTTGACCAATTCAATAAACATTTCTTCGGTATAAGAAAGCACATCCTCCTGTTCAACAAAAGACATTTCAAAATCCAGCTGGGTAAACTCCGGCTGCCTGTCCCCGCGCGAATCTTCGTCTCGCATGCATCTGGCAATCTGAAAATATCTTTCAAATCCGGCCACCATTGAAAGCTGTTTGAACTGCTGGGGCGATTGAGGCAGGACATAAAATTTTCCTTTATGCAGACGAGATGGTACCACATATTCACGAGAGCCTTCAGGAGTGCCTCTCATCATTATGGGAGTTTCAATTTCCACAAAATCATTTTTGTGCATGTAATCTCTGAAGAAAGAAATTATTTTATCGCGGGCCCTGATATTTTTTTGCATCCTTTCCGAACGCAAATCCAAATATCTGTATTTCAATCTGGTGTCCTCGTTCACTTCCCTAGTGTCAGAAGAAATATCAAAAGGCAAAGTTTCGGCTTTATTCAAAACTTCTATATTTTTAATTTCTATTTCTATATCGCCGTTTAATGTTCCCTCTTTTACATTTTTTTCCGGTCTTTTATTTACAATTCCCGAAATAGCTAAAACCCACTCGGTTCTAATGTCTTTCGCTATTTCTATAAGATTGTTTTTTGCTTGCCCCGCGGAGTCTTGACGAAGTGGGGGCAGAACAACACACTGAACAATACCCGAAAAATCTCTCATATCCATAAAAACCATTTTGCCCTGGTCGCGTCTGACATTAACCCAGCCCTTAATGACCACTTCCTTCCCAATATGGTCTTTTAAATCTCTAATGTAAATTCGCATAATCTAATAATACCAAATTTAATAAAAATTCACACATTTGACAAATTAGCTCGATGAACTTATTATATTAATGGGGGTACAAGATGCAAGATGTGTTGATTCAAATCGCATGGATTGTTAGCGTGCTGGCCATAATTTTCCTTTGTTTGAAGGCATTTTCCCAAGGGAAGATTATCAAGAAACTTGAGAAAGAAATCGAAGTGAAGAAAAAATATATCGAAAGTCTGGAAGAAAGGAAAGAAGTCAGCATAAGACTCATCCAGACACAGCAAATCAGGGCTCTTGAAGAAGAGAATCAAGAGCTTAGGAGATCAAAATCTGTTTTAAGAGGATTTTGAGGGCTAATTGACTCCGATAGCTTTTTTTACCTCACTCATCTTCCGGCTCGCCACTGCGCGAGCCTTTTCCTTTCCTTCTTCCAAAACTTTATTTACAAAATCTAAATCTTTGGCTATCTCTTCCCTTCTTTCCCTCATTGGTCTTATAAAATTTATTAAATCTTCTATTAACATTTCTTTCAAAACTTTATATTGGCCTTTGTTTTCTTGATAAACTTTCTCGAGTTTATCAATGGTGAGCGATTTATCCTGAGAATTATCGAAGGAAGTCGAACCATTCTGTCCAACCAAAAGTTTGTGAATAGCGTAAACATTTTCTGGCCTCTCTCCGCTTGAATCAGTGACAATAGCCATCACTTTTTCTTCAATTTCTTTATCTTCGGCAAAAAGAGAAATAGTATTGTTATAACTTTTGCTCATTTTCCGGCCGTCAATGCCGGGCACTGTTTCCACATCTTTTATTATGTAAGCCTCTGGAAGTTTAAAAGTTTCGCCGAATACTCTATTAAACTTTTCAGCCGTATCACGGGCAAATTCTATATGCTGTTTTTGATCTTGGCCAACCGGCACAATGTCGGTGTCATAAAGCAAAATATCCGCCGCCATAAGCATGGGGTATGTAAAAGTGCCAGCGCTGACATCTTCTTCCCCGCCTTTGGCCACCGCGTCTTTATAAGCGTGAGCGCGCTTGAGATATGGAACGGTAGTGATAGTGTCAAAAATCCAAGCCAGCTCAGTGTGTTCGGATACATCCGATTGTTTGAATAAAATATTTTTGTCAGTATTAAATCCTAAAGCCAGATAATCTATGGCGATCTCACGAGTAAGATCGCGCATCTCCCCCGCATTCTGAATAAAATTAAGAGCATGGTAATCAACTATTATGCCAAACACTTGCCCTTCGCTCTGGAGATTTATCAACTGTCTCATCATGCCGAAATAATTGCCCATATGAGGTCTACCAGTCGGCTTTAATCCTGAAAGTATGGTTTTGGACATACCTAGATAATAACACATTTTTGTTTTGAATCTAATTTCAAGTTTGATTTTAATTTGACAAAATGTTATAAATATATTAAGTTAATAAACAGAAAGGTTCTAAAACAATGAAAAGAAAAAAGAAAAAAGAATCGTTGATATTGGGGCGCATGCTTAAGAAAATAGCGCCTCGCATCGGCGCAAAAGTCGTCTTGGAACCCGAGTGGGGAATCGTCGGCCAGATCACTTTCAAAAGCGGTCGCCGCTCGTATTTCAGATACAACACATTGGATGTGAATCCAATGGGTGCCTCGGAAATCGCCAAGGACAAAGACTATGCCAACTTCTTCATGAAAAGCATGGGCTATCCTGTTGTTCCTGGTAGCAAGACGTTTTTTTCGGACAGGTGGAGCAAGGCGATTGGCGCGCCTCATCGCAACATCCACGCTGCCTATCGGTATGTCCAGGGCTTGAGTTTGCCCGTTGTGGTCAAGCCCAATAGTGGCAGTCAAGGTATCGGTGTTGCTATTGTCCGCAACAAACGCGAGTTTTACAGAGCGATGCGAGCTGTTTTTGAGACGGATCGTGTAGCTTTGGTTCAGAGGCCTCTGCTTGGTAAAGACTACCGGATCGTTGTTTTGGACGAAAAGGTGATCTCGGCCTATGAGAGGGTTCCGCTTAGTATCATTGGTGACGGAAGGTTGACGATTGGCGGCCTTCTCAAAAAGAAACAGAAAGAATTTGTCGCCTCTAGCCGCGATACTCGCATCAAGGTGGACGACCCGCGCATAGCGGAAAAACTGAAACACCAGAAACTCTCACTCGGCTCTACTCCGGCCAAAGGGGAGAGAATTTTTCTCCTCGATAACGCCAATTTGTCCACCGGCGGAGATTCGGTAGACGTGACTAGCAAGATGCACTCGGCTTTTGGCAAACTTGCGGTTAAACTCACCAAAGATATGGGGCTTCGCCTTTGCGGCGTTGACCTTATGATCGATGGTGACATCGGTCAAGAATCAGCGCCTTTTTGGGTTCTTGAGATCAATTCCGCGCCGGGTCTTGACCATTACGCGAAGACGGGTAAGGCGCAGGAAAAAATCGTTGAGAATCTGTATCTCGAAGTGCTGAAGAGTATTGAGAGATAATGCCGAGGAAAATTTTACCTCGGCATTTTTTTATATAACCACGCGTAAATATCAGTTTCCGGCGGATGCGCAAGTTTTATTTTTTTATTGATGAATTCTACTGGGGCGCCTTTAATTATTACCATGGGTATTTGTTCGTCCCCTTCTCCCATTACCAAAATCGCACTTGCCGCCAAAGCGTCAGCGATGTTGCTTTGGGTGAGACGGCTTTTGCGTCCAAACAAATCCTTTTTTCCAATATAACTTTTTAGCGGATTAAAGCCCGCATACGCGATCGGTTTTCCTATTGTCCCGACTCTGAGCGGCATGCTTTTCGTGTCCGTAATAATAACACCAAGCTTTTTCAATGAAAAACGTTTTTTTAAATTTTTTTGAATCTGCTTTGCCACACCGAAAGGATCTTTGGGCAGAAGAATAATTTTATTTTTAGCGTTCGACTCGTCAATACCTGCGTTTATGCACCACTCTTGGTCTACGAATGTTAGAGGCACCCAAGGCGTATTTATAATTTTTTTTGAATTTTGCTTTATTAATTTTTCTTTTTCATTCAATTTTCCAGTTCTGCCTTGCGACATTGCCACAATTTTGGAAGTTACGGCAACAATATCACCTTCTTCAAGGGTTTTGATTTGTTTATTAATAAATTTTTTGAGGTTATCCTTCTCTTTAAAAATCGGAGTTTTTATGGCCACTATTTTCATAAAAGCAAAAATTATCTCTCCCACAACGCAAAAATGGACATGGGCAAAGGGCGATCTGAGTTTTGTTGATGAATAGCAAGCTCGCCTGATTCTATTTTGCCCCCCAATCCCTTTGTCATATCAGAGAGCAAGTTGGCGACAGAAAGAGATGAAAGTTCGGTGGAGTACATATTGAAAATAATAAAAAGAGGATGGTCGCTTAAAATTTCTCGGCAGGATTGAAGCAGTTTGGGCAACTGCTCCTCAATTTTCCAAACTTCACCCTTAGGCCCCTTGCCATAACTTGGCGGGTCCATTATTATCGCATCGTATTTTATCTTTCTTTTTATTTCCTTTTTTAGAAATTTATTCACATCATCCACAATCCACCTTATGGGCGCGTTTTCTAAACCGGAAAGTTTTTGATTTTCTCTAGCCCAATCCACTGCTTGTTTTGAAGCATCAACATGCGTTACTTTCGCTTTCCCACTTGCTGCAACCAAACTCGCAATGCCTGTGTAGCCAAATAGGTTCAAAATATTTGCCGAGATGGGCATCTTCTCGGCAATCCATTGCCATTGCGATATTTGCTCCGGAAATATACCAATATGTTTTGAATTCTCTTTAAATTTAATTTTTGCCTTAATGCCACCCAATCCAATATCTATAACTTTTTCCAAATTTGTTTCCGCCTTTTTCCATTCTTCTTCCGGCAATGATTTTTTCCACCAAGCTCTCGGCTCTGCTCTGACAATTCTTGCTTTGCCCGCCGTAGCTCCAGCGAAGGAGGGTTCCCCTATTTCCTCCAGCTTCTTTTTATTCCCGCAGTCCAACAGTTTATAATCTCCCATCTCCCCCGCCCATATTTTTATGTTTTCTTGCATGCTTCTACAATACCACAAAATTACAAAAACAAACGCACTAAGCGGAGGTCTTCGTAGGAATATTTGTGGCCGAGCATATCTTTGACGGGAGCGAGTTTATATTTGCCTTCAGACATTCCCATTTTGCGAAAAGAGTTCCAAATTTCCCTGAATTTATTTTTGGTGATGCTGCCCTGAAGATTTCGGATATTATAATTAGGATTTTTACTTTTTATTTCTTCTATATGATCTAAAATGGTGCCGAGTTTGAGTCCCCTTTCTTTAACAATATCTTTCATACTCAAACCATCGTCTAATAATTTTTTAGTCTCGCTTACCGTGTCCAGTTTTTCCTTACCCGCCGTAGCCTTGGCGGAGGCGGGTCCTTTCACTTTATTTGCAAATTCTTCGTGCATTTGGGAAAGTTTTTTATCGCCCATAGTTTTAATATGAAAAGAATTGGTTTTGGAAAGATCTTTAAATTTATTATCCAGCTCCAGAACTTCTTCGTTTATTTGGAGAGCCATGTTATTTATACCTTTCAAAAAAAGCCCCGCCAAAGAACGCACCCGCGAAAGAGCCACATAACCCATCCCCCTTTCAAAAGAATTGGACAGATCTATCTCTGCCGCATCCATAGACATACCTTGGCTTTTATGAATGGTGATGGCCCAAGCCAGACGCAAAGGAAACTGGATTATTTTGGCCAAAGTCCGGCCATCTTCCTCTATCAACCATTCTCCCCTCTTCACATCAATAATTTTACCCGAAAGAGTCCTCACTCTTATTTCTTCAAAACCGCATTTGATGACGATGCCCATAGTGCCGTTGACATAACCATCTTCAAAATTATTTTTAACAAACATCACTTTGGCGCCGACCTTCAAGCGTAAATTTTCCGGCGCCAGGCAGCTTTTTTTAAGCGTTTCCACCATTGATCGGCGACCTTTGGTTTGCATCTCGTATTCAAAAACTTTGCCGGGAATTTTGGCCAGCTCGGCTTCGTTT
Source organism: Patescibacteria group bacterium (assembly GCA_038056395.1). GTDB lineage: Bacteria > Patescibacteriota > Minisyncoccia > Phycocordibacterales > WO2-35-19 > WO2-35-19. Next base: position 57,960 of record JBBUFS010000001.1, read on the forward strand.
TCGGCGTCCACATTTTTATTGTGAGAATAAAGGCGGGTTGGTTTTTCGCCTTCCCTCCCATTCTGCTCAAAGTCGGACTTTGGATGGAAGCGGGATTCTAAAATCTTTATGATTTCAGGAGCGGGATCGTTTCCTCTTATGGCGTTTAAGACTTTTAAATATTCCAAATCGCTTTGCCGATGTTGTTCAGAAAGATAGCAAACCTTCAAATTCAGATTTTTCCAAGCGTCAGAATGATAAGCAAAAAAAGCTTCCGGTTCGTAGCCTCTTCTCACTGGCGGCAATTGGAAAAAATCGCCGCAAAAAACTACTTGCATGCCGCCAAACGGCTCCGGTGAATTTTTAATCTTTTTTATTATCTTCTCTATCAAATCAAGCCGAAAATGATGAAGCATTGAAACCTCGTCTATTATGAGGACCGAAGCTTTTTCAACCTTGACCCTCACATGTTTTTTTTGGCTGATTTCGGTTAATTCGTTTTTGTCCAAACTATCTTTGATGCCGATGCCGCTCCAAGAGTGAATGGTAGTGCCGCCCATATGAGTGGCGGCAATGCCGGTGGAAGCGGTAATGCCTATGCTGGCGTTAAGGTTTTGGAGATAATTTATATACTCCCTTAAAACATAAGTTTTGCCGCTGCCGGCCGCGCCGGTCAGAAAAACGCTTCGGCCTGTTTTTAAAATATCCAAAGCTTCTTTTTGAGTCATAGAGAGTATTGTATCTCTTTATGCCTATTTTTCAATTTCGGATATTCTGTTGACAGCAATTTTTTAATATGCATATAATATAAGCGGAACCATTTCATCTTGTTGCTGGCACTGACGGGGCTCTGTATGCCGGCAACACCCGCCTGTGGGATGATGGCGCTTTCCGCTTTGACTTCTCCTCCGAGGGTCGAGCGAGCGCCTCTCCCAGCAGGCGGCTTTCTTTTTATCTCACCACCATCGGCGGGTTTGGGCGTTTGATTTTGGAGATGAGGAAGTTTATTAAAAAAATTTTATAAAAATTTCTCATATCACTCTCGGCAGTTCAATCGTAAATGTTGAACCCTTGCCCGCCCCGTCAGATTCCACTTTAATATTGCCGTGGAGGTCTTCCACCATTTTTTTGGCTATATACAAGCCTAAACCGGTGCCCACCACATTTGTTTTATTGGCGTCTTTGGCGCGGGAAAATTTGACGAAAAGCTTGTCCACTTCAGACATATCAATGCCGACCCCGCTGTCTTTAATGGCTATTTTTACCAAACTTTTATCCGCTGACACTGAAATTTTAATGCCGCCTTTTGGGGTGTACTTGATGGCGTTGTCAATAATATTGCCGATGACCTGCTTTATTTTATCTCGGTCGGCGTTAACTTTTGCCTCAAGGTTGCCAGGTATTTCAATCTCCAAAGACAGGCCAGCGTCTTGAATATTCGGTTTTAGTTCACTTGCCACTTCTCTCGCCAGCTTCCCCACATCAAAAATGCTTTTTTCATAGACCATCTGGCCCTGCTCAATTCTGGAAATATTCAAAAAATCTTCCACTATGTTTATGAGATTTTGGCATGATTTCATTATGGTTCCCACCGAGTCGCTGGCTTTTTGAGGTAAAACCCCAAAATCTTCCTCCAAAAGCATTGACGAATATCCTTTTATAGCCGTCAACGGCGCTCTTATCTGATGCGTTGCCAGCGATAAAAATTCCGATTTCAACTGATCCAATTCTTTCAATTTCTCATTCGCTTCTCCCAATTCCTTGGCCAACTTTTCAATTTTTTCGCGCTGCTCTACTTCTCGAATAACTCCCTTAATAAGATATACTCCAGCAACGAGAATTAAAATAAAAGTGCTTAAGCGAAATGTGACTAATATTAAAGAATTAGCAAAAATAATTTCAAAAAATGTTATGATCGCCAAAACAAATACCAACAACGAAACAGCGGCTATTTTAATGTTAAATAGCTTGTATTTGAAAATTGCGTAAGCAGAAAAAACCACAAAAGGAAAAGTAAACAAAGCACCCAACGGTATGAATCTTGGGTTAGAAAACACTGTTGCCAGTATCAGATTAAAAAATATAATAAGGGCAAATGTAATCAGAACTCCGTATAATAACATCAAATATGATTTTCTATTTTCCTTGTCTGAAGAAATTATTTTTTTTATAAGCTTGTATATCGCTCTGGCAACAAGACCAATTCCGATTACACCAAAGAAAATCAATCCTAACCCCTTTTTGACTATTGCCACTTGACCGACGGTAGCTATGCCAGTAATACCGCTGAAAACTAGTGGTGTAAGGGTTATTATTGCAGTAAAAAGTACTACAGGAAGTAAGATAAAATTATGTCTTTTTGAAAATTTATATTCTTTTTCCGGGAAAACAAGAAATAGCCGATATAAGAAAAAAGCTTGAAATATTGCAAAGAACATTATCAACCTAATAAACCATAAGGTCAGTTGCGAATTACTGAATTGATAGCTGAAATAATTAATGATTCCCCAAAAAGCTGTAATAATCGAGAATATAAGAAAAGTTTTATTGGTAATACTTTTCTTATTGTTGAAGTAAATTGTAAAACCGAGAACAAAAGTAGCTGCCACCGATATTCCTACAGATAATAAGTCAAAATTTAAAATTGAACTTTCCATAATATTGGGCTACATTTATATCTCAACAATTTCGGGGTCCAATCTTTCTGTTTTAGCACTTGGGCTTTCGGCATACCCAATTCTAAAGCCCATACTTATAACTTCATTTTTCACTCCGAAAATATTTTCTAATTCTCTATAGCTCTCCTTAATTATTAGTATGTGCTCTTGAGATATATCTTTTATCTCATTATGCAATACTCTTTGCATTAAAAACATTATACCAGTAAGGGGTTGCAAAGCCAGCTCTAATTTGGTGGCAGTAAGCCAAATTTTTTGTAAAACAATACCGGTTTTTAAAAAATCCAAGGAAGAATTCCCGGTAGTAATTATCGCGCCTATTGCTGATGAATTTGAATACAGCTTTTTATTTTCCTTTGAAACTATATTTGAAATACTTATTATTTTATTTAACGCATTCAATATACTTGCATTTTTACACAATTTAAATATAAACTCCTCTATTGGTTTCATTTCTAGTGTTTTTATATAAAAACCTTTTTTTTCTTTATCTTCAGTCTTAGCCCATGTTATATGTTTGAATAAAAAATTGTGCAAATTCCTGTTTTCTAGAACTATTTTTTCATTTCTACTTAACATTTTAGCTGCCTTTTCTTTTAACTCTTCTTCAACGAATTTAACTCTAATATCTTTCAAGCCAGTCAAACTATTCATAATTTCTTTTTTATCTTTATCATCAAGGGGTGCATTTTTATACCTTTTTCTATTTGAAACTCTCTTCTCGATGTATCCAAATAATTCAAAATCATTTGGTTGAACATCGTTTGTTTTATGTAATATGATAGTGGCTGTAATATTTTTTTCTTTTGGCAATAAATATATTTCATTTTTATAACCAAAATAATTTGCTGCTATTCTTATATTTTCCACTAAAGCTCCATGAGCTACATAAGAAGCATTTTGTTTAAAATTATAAAGAGAATTGTCTTTTTCTGGGATGTTTATTACCTTTATTTTATTTTCTGATACCAAAAAACGCCATGGTTGTACATTGTCTCCCGATGGAGCCCAAATAGCTGCACGAATGATTTTTTGTATATCTTCTTTCATTATTTTTTTATCCATTTTTGTTTTCCAGCACTCGAAAAAAAATTTTCATCATTATATTTTCTTGGAATGATTATCGGCGTGCATTTTGTGGGGTTATGTGTATATTGGTCATTAAACTCAGAATTTACCGCTCTCAAATTTTCTATTATTGAGGATGTTATCTTATTAATAAAACTATTGCTTGAACTGATTCCTTTTTTTAACTCCACATTTATTTCAAGAGAATGATCCATACTTTTATTTTCTTTTTTTAACATTACAAACTTGCCTGTTATATATTTACTGAACATTTGGTCATCCAAAATTGACCTGATTTCTCCTGGATAAATATTTGCGCCCCGAAACACGATAACAAAATCGCTTCTTGCATATACATAAACAAAAGGAAGCTTCATAGTTGTTTTTTCTATTTTCCACTTTTTAGCTTCTTTATATATATCAATATTGCATTCTTTTATCTTCTTGATCATTTCTTCAAATTCAATTACTCCACCAAGATCTGAATATTGATACCTAACCAATGGAATAGATGAACCGCTTCCTGTGGCAACAATCATATTTTTAATTTCTTCAAAATAGATATTTTGCGGGTAATACTGGGCAAGAGTGGGTATATTTGTCGCTCTCGGAAAAATCTTTTTAAATAATTTTTTATTTTGTGAAGCAAGATGCCTTATTAAATTCGCAAAAGATGTTTCGTGGGCTATTGTTCCTTGTTCTACAGTGCCGTAAATATTTATAATATCTTTTAATATATTTTTTATGCCGGCCTTTTTGGCCAAGTATTCCCTAAATTTTTCGGAGTAGCCCTCTGCCGCGGTTAATATGCGAATGGTGTATTTTGGCCAAGAGATGCCATATTCAAGACCTGTATCTAAAATATCTTTTACGAACGGCGGGTAACCCGCCAATATAACTTGGTCATAAAACGGCGCAAATTTTTTGAATGATTTTAAGTATAAATCTTTATTTGGTCCAACTGGAATTAAAGTGAAGTTGTATCCTTTTTGAGATATTTTATTGAAATTTTTATAAGTAAAAATTCCTCCTATCCAAATACCAAGGCCAAACCCTATAATGCACAGAGTTTTTTTATTATCAATTTCAAACTGATTTTTCATAAAGATTTCAGACATTCTTTCATATAAGAAATCGTGGCTCTCATTTCTGGGAAAGAAAAAAGATTCTCCGGTTGATCCAGAAGTTGCGGATATAGTGGTTCCAGAAGTAACTTCTCCATTTGCAAACAATTCCTGATAAGAAAATTTTCTTAGATAATTATCTTTAGTTGTTAATGATATTTTTTTAAAATCTAAAATAGATTTTACCTGAAATCCATCCAAATTTTCTTCTTTGAGAAATTTTTTATAGGCTACAACTTCTTTTTTTGTTTTCTTAAACAAATTAATGGCCATCTTTTCACCCTCTCTAATCCAATCAGAAGCGGACTTTTGTTTTAATGTCTCTAAATCTTTTTTCGAAAGTTCCTTGTTTTTTGAGGTTGTTTTCAGATTTGGCATTTTTTAATTATACAACAAATTCGTTTTTTCTTTTACAAATTTTTTAATTTGACAAAATAACTCAAGCAGGTTAGATTGGGGGTAGAAAAGAAAGGAGAAGGACGATGGATCAATCTGAAGGCAGAGTAAGAGAAGGAACCAACCAAGAAGATCACCAGAGTTTTATGAAGAGATTTAAACTCAAAGTGACCCCGGCAGATGCGGAAAAAATCGACTTTGCTTATGATATGGCAAAGTATGGCCACCGCAACCAGTTCAGAGAATCAGGAGCCAGGTACTTTGAACATTTGAGAGCTACGGCTATCATTTTGATCGACGAGCTCGGCATCACCGATGTTGAAATGATTGTGGCCGCTCTGCTCCACGATATGCTGGAAGACAGCTTCCTGCTCACACCGGAGAGAATCAAGATTACTTTTGGAGATCGGGTTTCCATGTTGGTTAACACGGTTTCCAAACCCAAAAAGAACGATCTCAGGTTCAAATCCGATGCAGAAAGACATCAATGGTACTTTGAGCAAGTGGCTAACTCCTGTGTAGAAGCCAAACTTCTCAAACTGGCCGACCGTCTCCAAAATATGAGAACCCTCGGTTCCTGTTCTTTGGAAAAGCAGAGGAGAAAAATCGCAGAAACGAGAGAAGTTTACTTTCCTCTCATCGCGGATGTCGTCAGAGAATATCCCGAAAAGGCGGATTATCTCTCTGCTCAAATGGAATCTGTTCTAACCAAACTGAGTCAATCTCTCGACTCCGACCGGTCACCTGCGTGACCGGTTTTTTTTATTTAACATCACTCCGGTGCTTTTTTGAACCAAACAAAATAACCCTATTATTTAAAACTACTTTTTTAATGAAATGCCAACCATCATCACCGTTACTATTTTGTGGCAAAGATATGTTATTTTTTTCTAGAATATGTTTATGAATTTCCCCAACAATTATTTTTGTATGAACTTTGTAAAATGGATTCGATAAAATGAAACTCTCACCTCCCTCTATATCAAACTTGAGTATATCTACACAATCTAAATTATTAATTCTAAAAAATGATTCAAGTGTTTCAGTTTTAACAACAATTGATTCATTACTATGATTAATTACTAATAAAGATGAAGAAAGGTGGTTTTCCCCTAATTTTAATAGGGCTTCACCAGAACTTTTGTTTATAGCCAAATTATGTAAAACAATATTTTTTATATGAGATGTATTTTTATTAAATTTTTGTCTTAATTTATTATTTGGCTCTATTGCATGAATTATTGCATTTGGGAAAAGTATATTAAAAAATACACAAGACAAACCTATATTAGAACCAATATCTACTATAATTTGTACACTTCCTCCATAATTAAAACTATATTCTTTGTCTATAAAAATCTCTCCTAGTACATGAATATCAATTGTTTGGTCCAAATAAACAGTAAAATTAGTACTCTTATATATTAAATTAAATTCAAATTCTTTCGTTGAAATAAATTTCCAATAAGAAACACAAAAAATATTTTTAAAAAATAAGTAAATTCTATATAAAAGATTTTTTCCGCCTAATTCATTTGCAAACCTAAACGCATAACAAAAAAGAGTAACCATCTATATATTATTTAATGTCTACCGCTTCTTTCTTCAACCAAAGAAAAAAGTTTTTTAACCAATTTTTTTGGGTCATATTTTTGTGATCCTGCTTCAAATACTTTTTTTCTATCTAAACTCAAACAATATAAGATATTTTCTGAAAGAATTTTCGGTATATCTTTTTCTTTTGTGTTTAAACCTAAATTTGTTACTTTACCTAGTAAATTAGAATCTAATGCCTCACAAATTGCGCCCCCTTTTGTCCATGTAATTCCTGCTAAAGGAACTCCAGATGAAATAATTTCGCCTAAAACACCAGCTCCAGCTTCACTATAATTTTTGTCTATGGTATACAAAGCACATTGCGCTTCACTTATTAATTTCATCTTTTCATCACCAGAAACAACGCCAAGCATTTCTACATGTGACATACTGAAAATATCTTTATATTCATCAAAATATTCTGGCTGATAAACTGATTTTCCTAAAATCTTTATTCTTTTATTTAGAATATTTGCAGCCAAAACAGCATAATGTGGAGCCTTATCTCTATCTAGTCTCCCGATCCATAATAAATAATCTCCAGGATTCTCGGTAAAAAACGGTTGTTCGCCAACCCCACTATGAAACAACAATGCTTTTATAGGGCTTTGTTCCTTATACATCTCCACCATTTCATCAGAGTAACAAAAAAGAAACTTGTCTTTGGCATTAAAACTTATTTTTTTATATTTATAAGGGTGTAATTGGTAACTCAATAAAATATTGGCACAACAACTAAATGGTTCTGTCCAAATGTCCTTATCAAAATATTCATGCCCAGCAAATAAATAATCACACTTACCATAAATCGAAATAAATTCCTTATAAGAGTTAATATCCAACCTTTTCTTAAAATGTTTAGCGTTGGGAACATATTCAGGAAGCCAAAGAGGACCTGTAATAATCACTTCGAAGTTTTCCAACTCAGAAACTGTTTTGGCAAAATGCCATATACGTTTTTCAGAACTTCCAAATCCAAAACTTGGGAAAGTATACCCGTTTGGATTATCATAATCACACACAATGATTCTCTTTTTTAGCATGACAATTTAATGCTGCTATGATTCTGACAAATCTTTTTTGTATCATTTGTTGGATCAAATTCGGCTATATTTCCAATTATCAATGATGAATCTTCAGATACGATTATTCCAGAGGATTCATCAATCGCCAAAATTTTTCCATTTATTTTTTTAGAATTTTCTATAATCTGAACATCCATACTGATATTATAATGGCATATCAAAGAATAACCATCTATACAGTTTAAACCGTTTACATAAATATAATTATGGTCATTCTCCTCTTCTACGGTTCGTATATCTTTTCCAAAAATTATTGCGCCAGCACTACCGCCATACACAATCCCTCCAGAATTTAGATAATCTAACATCCTTTTATCAAGTTGTTTGTTAATGATAAAATCTAAAAGTTTAAATGTATTCCCTCCCCCTATATAAACACATTCATAGTTTTTTAAATCAGGCACAGAATCATGCTCAAGAATCATTGTGAAATCTATATCTTTGTCTTTTGCATGAGTTGCTATAATATTTGAAAACCAATCATAACAAGCCTCAAAACCAATGCGGTCTCTTTTTAGAGCAATCGGTATATAAAGAATTTTTGCATTATTTTTAAGTAAAGAAAAAAACTCTTTATCAAGATTATAGCTAATTTTTAAATCCCCCCCACCAGATAAAATTAATTTTCCTTTCATGTTATTGTTTTGATTATATTACTTATAATATCCTCCGAAACCGAAAAACGTACCTGACTTAAAAAATCAGAAACTGGTTGATTAACTTCAATTCTTAGCCTTTTACCTTGAATCTTTTCCAGTTCCGATACAAATTGGACATTAAAATTTCTTTCATTTTCTACTTGAATAACATTGGTAATTTCAGATTCGCTTAATATTGGGTTATACCCCCATTTTCCCCAATATTCGAGCGAGGCGTGGACCAAATCTCTAATATCCATCTTTAAAAATTTATTACGTTCAACAAATCTTTTTGAAAATTGTCTTAATCGATAACCATGATCACTGTTGGATCCTTTGACTCCTTCTCCTGCAATTAAAATCATCGCTCTAATCGGATCAAGTATGGAAGCAATTTCATTTGCACTATTAGTATCATGGGTCTTGTATATACTTTCAAATTCCGAAAAATAAGGACTTGTCTGATTCATCACCCACCGAAGACGCTCAATACCAAAACCAAGATCAGTAATTGAAATATTATTTTCCTGGGAAACCGGAAAATCATAGATGTAAACACACTCGCCTATTTCAATATTATTCAGATGTATTTTAATTGAACTATTTTTGAATCTTCTTTGTCCCCATTTTACTGAATCGTCTTTTAGAGAAAATCGAAGATCTTTTGTATTTACTCCATGGCTCAAAATCATATTTATCAGATTTTTGAAAAGAGAAATGTAATCTTCTATACTCGAATCAATCGATTCTACTGAAAAATTAACAAAAGAAGATGAGGTTCCTTCACATACCTTGTCCATGAATTGACTCCTTATGACGGGTTGAGTGACAGCAAATAATTTTTTTTTCAATCCCTCATCATCTCTAAGAATAGTTTCTATATGTTGTATACCAGCAGTAGTAAAAAACGTAGTGTCGCCTTTAGGTCGGCATATTTTATCTGGTTCTATAATCTCAGCTTTTTCAAAGTATTCAAAAAGTGTATCAGGACTATCCAGTTTTATATTTTTTTTACCATCAATCGCCTCATAATCAGACACTGTATTGATATCTAATTTTAAAAAGCCAGCTGACCCATCATCAACAATTAATCCAAGTCTTTCTTTAATAAATTCTTGGCTACCTACCATATTTTCTTTATTTTTTAATTCAGGACTTTCCATAGATCTTTTAATAAATTCTTATTTCTCCTTTTAGAATAGATCCAGTAATTTCAGGCAAATGTGTAATTTCATCCTCAATAATTTTACGTAATTCATTTTCAAGACCTAAGCCTTTTTGAGTGTATACAGCAATAATCCACGGGTCTAATAAATCTCTCCCACTCTGGCTTATTATATAAACTTCATTTTCTATTCCTAATTTTTCATATATTTTATTTGCCAAATTAAAAGCAGCGACATAATAAATTTTTCCAATATGATAAACTGGATTTTTTCCACAAGAACCTTCCATACTCATAGGTTTTGTAGGAGAAATTAGTTTATTTACTCTATTTCCCCTACCAGCTAATCCCTCATCCCCACTTTCAATTGAAGATCCTGTTGCAGTTAAATATAACTCTGCCAAATCATAATTATCTCTGGTATTTATAGACAGTTCATAATCCCCATCATTAATATTGTGTTTTAAAAGAATATTCCCAATATATTTTCGAGCTTCAGATAAATTTTTAACATAATCTTCCAAATTTTTAACACGCTTTGCAATCTGTGGTATACAAATTGTAAAGTAATATTTATCACGATTTCTGACACCCATAACTTTGATATCGCTTCCAATCCATAAATTTTGTTCTCTATACTCATCAGAATTTAATGAATTTTCTATTTCTAATCCAATAATTTCAAGAGATGAAGATGGGGCATACCCAACTCCTACAGAAGTATCATTGGACATCAATTTATTAAGTTCTGGTAAATCTGCCAAATTTTCTGGTTCAAACCATCTTTGCCGAGCACTTCTTTTGGCATCTTTCTCATATGTCTTTCCTGGGCTACTTTGTGAACTAAGATTGAGATGAAATTCTAAATCTTCATCAGGATCAATCAGGGGTAAATGTTTTCTAAAAAATTCTTTAGTCCAATTAATTAATAATTTTTTGGTTGGAATCCTCTCATTACCAAATTTTGTCGACATTCTCCCATTAATTAATACTCTGATCGGACTAACTAAATATCCTTCAGCAAAGGCAACATAAGAAGTCCCCCCCAGCAAACCCACTTTGTCAAAATTATGATGCAAAACCGCGCCAAATCTCTCCAAAGAATAATTAGAGAAACTTATCGATAAATGCTCAGCTAAACCATCAGCAAGAGTATCGGGATGCCCTGCCCCTTTTCGTTCAATAATTTCTATTTCCTTACTACCTTCAAAATCTTTGGAAGCGAAAAAAATATTCATAATTATGTAAAATTAAACCAGATTTTTTAAAAATCTTTAAAACTAATGTTGTAATTATGCTTAATTTATCAAAAAATGCAACTTGTCGATTTTATTATCTATCTAAAGCAATAATCGTTTTATTTACCAATGTATTTTCTTGAATCTCATCTTTAGATGAGTGTCCCATATCTTAAATTATTTCAAAATTGGCATTTGGTATTAGGTTTGAATAGATTTTATTTTATCTAACTCTCCCATTATATTTATTGAATATGTTTTCTGCCATTTCGTTTGCGACTATGTTTGTGGGCTTATCTTGCTTGGCGCTTTCCGAAAATATTGATTTTAATGTTTTCTTGATATTCATTACTTTATTCATCACTATTTCTCTTGAATATTTTTTATTTTCATATTCATCTACCACAGCAATCAAACCCCCGGCATTTACTACATAATCCGGGGCGTACAAGATACCCAATTTATGCAGCAATGCTCCCATTTCCTCATTTTCCAGCTGGTTATTTGCCGATCCGACTATAATTTTACACTTAAAATACGGCAAAGTTTTTGAATTTATCGCGCCTCCCAAAGCGCAGGGAACAAAAATATCAACTTTCTGCTTGCAAATATCTCTGGTGCTGACCACCTTTATTTCCGGATATTTATTTTTAATTTTTTTTACCACCTCCTTATTTATATCGGCAACGAATATTTCTTTCGTGTCTTTATATAATAAATCCAATAAACCGGAGCCGGTTTTGCCCAAACCCTGTATGGCCAGTCCCCTGCCTTTTATAGAATCGCCGCCAAATAGATGCTTCAGGGATGTTTTTATTGATTCATAGACCCCCAATGCCGTAAATTCATTCGCGTTGTTATTAAAGCCGACCACAAACGGAGTAATTTTTTTAATTGTGTCTAAATCTTTTTGAAGCAACCCTACATCTGTGCCGGTAATAAAATTGCCTCCTACCAGGTTGATTTTAGCGGCATATGCTTCAAATAATTTTTTCCTGTTAAATTTGCCGTCTTCCGGCTGTATGATAACAGCTTTGGCTCCTCCGGCTTTAATTCCGGCCATGGCGGCCTTATAGGACATCATCTTGGATAATCTAAGCGCGTCTTTTAACGCTTCCGATTCGGATTCATAACACCATAATCTTGTGGCGCCAAAAGACGGGAAGGAATTATTTTTTTTGTGAATTGCTATAAAACCCCTCAACCCCGTGTTACTGTCTCCAAATTTGATTATGAACGGATGGTTGTCAAAGTCCTTGCAATTGCCGTTTGGAAAATTTTTAAATTCATTCTTCATGGTTTTGAAGCTGGCCATTGGGAATATTGAAATAGTATCTTATATCTTTTTGGCTGTTCTCATTTAGGATAATTCTTTTCAAAAAAACAGTGGCAACTACTCCACCCAGCATGGCGGCCGATCCGAGCTGAGACCAGGAAACAAGCTCCCCTTTCAAAACTCGACCGACTGAAAATAGCATTTTCTTGTCAACCCTGTCCGGCCCGCCAACAATGTCATTCATAATAATCATACCAGCCCTGTCTTTGGTCATCTTTTCGGATAATATTTTGTTCCAATAAAATTGGTCTTTGCCGAATATTTTTTTATGCCCCAGATCATATCTTTCAACATGCAAAACAACCCCATCTCCATTGTCAGTTATCATAATTACAGGTATTTTGTATTTTCTGGCCAAAACTCTGATTTTTATCTTCATGGCCATATCGTCTATTTCCTCAATAATTATGTCCAGTTTTTTTTCTTTCAACAGCTTTTCCAAAATTTTTTCATTTACGCCCTTTTCCAGTAAATTCACTTTTGCAAAAGGATTGTCTTCGTATATATGCCTGGCGGCAATTATTGTTTTGTTTAGGCCTATTTGATGAACACCGGCAAAAATTCTATTTAAGTTGGTGGTATCCAATCCATCAAAATCGGCGACCGTGATTTCGTTGGAAATTCCGGCTTGAGTTAAAACGAAAGCTATATTTGATCCAACACTCATTCCCAGTACCGCTACTCTGCAACCAGCTAATTTAATTTGTTCAGTATGTGTAATTAAATCTTGATTTCGGTTGGTTTTTAACTTAAAATAATCTTGAGCTTTTATTGTTTTTACTAAGTGGTAATTCCATGGATAAAAAACATAAACAAAATCATCTTCTTTATGTTTAATCTTTTTAATTAAAAAAAGCTCCTTAATTTGGCGAGAAAAAGCATCCACCTCTATGATGTTGGGATATTTTTTTCTCAGCGCCCCTATTTGATTTTCTTTCAAAAATATCGGTTTATATTCAGTCATCTTTTAATTATACAACAAAAAATTTAAAGAAAAATCCCCACCAAGCTAAGGTCAGCCTGATGGGGATATGGGGATTACACAATTTCATGACATACCTCGTTCAAAAAACTAGAGATAGGTGCGTCTCCGTCGGGAAGCCCACCATTTCCTATTGTAATAGGAACGGAGACCCTGGGAGTTGACCCCATCAAGTCTGATATCTTCAAGTACCGTCCATTCAGGTCGTCTAACATCCTGAACAGCTTGAGTGCTTCACGAAGACAGAGTAGCGAGAAAGAACAAGCGTGTTCCTTGGGAATACTAGCCCACTTTGTAGGGTCGCCGAATGGCAGAATATAAGGGAAGCAATAAGACAATCCCTCGTGGGTATAGTATGGTAACATCTCGTCGCCAAATGACCCACCATATACGCGACCACAGTTTGGAGCAAATGGTATGAAATCATGGTCGGGCATCCATTCATATGGTTTGTCCACCTTTTTCATTACCACAATCTCCCCATCGAAGACACCGCTCAAATGACTCAGAGCATCGGGGAAACAAATTCCCGAAACAATAGCCACCACATTTACTCGTTTCTGCTTCAGTTGGTTCAGAAGACATTCGAATGTGGAACCAGTGAACGAACCGTCTTCTACCAATACCACGGGATTGCCGTTCGACATCAGCGCGATACCACTTACCTGCTTACTAAGCGAAGGGTTGCCGGGGCGAGGCCCAAAACCGATCGTCTCGCCATTTTTGTTAGCAATACGATTGATCTCGATTACATGTCCACGGCGCGGGTTTGCCACCTCGGCACAGCTACTAACAACAATCGCGTCTTGGATTTTCTCTTGAAGATGAATCGCTTTTGCCCATACTTCCTCAACCAATTCGTTCATGCCATATGTAACGACATCGATTGTTGGTAGTATGGACGCAATCCGTTCCTTGATCTTCGTATGAAGTTCAGTGAAAAACGGATCATCCGCATTGGGGGTTTTGAGACCAAGAAGTCGAAGGCTTTGAATCCTTTCTCCAAGGTCGTGAGTGATAACATATGTGCCTTTTGCACAATGGCCATCGTTTTTCATACAATTACCCACCTTTCTTTGTTTTTTGTTGTCAGAGGACTCAACATCTAAATACAAAATATATTAAAGGATTTTGTTTGTCAAATCGCTGTGATATATACAATGTATTATGTCAAGTTGCCTTGATATTGAGTTAGGGGTAATATATTTATACTTATGGTAACAATAAAAATTAATAGAGGAGCCATCCACCATACACACGTTCATCATCTTTGTAACAAAAAGGCGTTTTGAGTTTTAATAATTAAAAAATACAAATCTCAAACGCCCCGCATAGGGGCGTTTGCAATAAAGAAATGAAAAACAAAATTATTATTGATATAGATACTGGTATTGATGATGCTATGGCAATTATCGTCGCCGAAACACTTTTCAAGAAAAATGTTTTGGGAATTACTACTTGTGGAGGTAACGTGAAAATCGATGATGCAGTGAGCAACACTCTGCGAATTATAGAGATGCTTGATTGGAACATTCCAGTATTTCGTGGTGCATGTAAATCTATTGATGGTAACGAATACATCCACGCATATGATTACCATGGCACAAACGGACTAGGCGATGTTGATTTGCCACTTAATATAAAGGAAAATGCAAAAACCGCTATAGATTTCATCATAGAATCAGCGGAAACTTATCCTGGGCAACTTGATATTATATGTCTGGCAACTACCACAAACTTGGCTGAAGCGATAATAAAGAAACCGTCCATTTCAAGCAAAATAAGTAATGTATATATGATGGGCGGAGCTTTTAATGTTCCTGGAAATCAAACGGAATATGCGGAGTTTAATTTCTTCCAAGACCCAAAATCGATAGAAATCGTTTTACAGAATATAAAATCAATAAGCATAATACCTCTTGATGTTACAAACAATTGTTTTATCGCTGAAAACGAGGCATCTATTATGGGCTCAAAAAATTTCAAATCACAGTTTGTAAAAGAAGCTATAATAAACTGGTATCGTTTCTTTGGGTTTCCCAAAAAGCGCGTATTTGAACTATACGACCCACTGGCTTTAACTGCTCCAATTACCGATTTTCTTCAATTTGAGAATCATTCAATAGGTATTAACCTGAAAGGATTAAGACAAGGTGAAGTATTTATAAATGGAAAATATAAGGTACGCATTGCAACTTCAGCAAAAACTGATGGGTTTAAGAAAAAATTAATGGAAATAATACAATGAAAAAAATAATAATCGTTGATCTAAACGGAACAATGGTTGATAAGACCTATAAAATAACTATCCCATTAGAAAAACTTAATTATTCAATAAATAAAGCGAAGAGTAACGGATCCATTATTGGCCTAAGTTCAGATTCCCCAAAAGAAACTCTTCTTGCCGTTGCGACAGATTTGGGCATTGATGGTCCAATAATTGCCGAAGGAGGTGCGGTGTTAAATATAGGCAATAAAGATACCCTATTAAATTCCAACGGGAGTGCTCTCAGATTATGCTCTGATGCGATGATTGAACACCTCGTCAATAATCGCAATGTTTCGCGTCTTGTTTCTTTTGGAGATGTGAATAGACTTTCAAGATTGCTAATTGAGCATGGAGATATTATCGGCGCAAATGCCTCAGAGGTAATCTTCATCAATGGGATGAGGCTAGCAAGTATGTCTTTTTTCTGCTTTCAAAGAAATGGGATGAGGTGGGTGCCAAATCCTGGACAACTTGAGTATTTTACCAATTGGTCGTTGCAATATTTGGATAGCAATCAATTGCTTTCTCGTAAAAATGTGATTGTTGACCAAAACATTGATTATGGCATCAGTGTCCTACACCACAAAGATACAAAAAAATCTCTTGCTATACAACCACTACAGACATTATATCCTGATGCAAAAATTTTTATCATAGGCGATAGTATGTTTGACTGGCATGGAGAAAATGTTGGAGTAACCCACTGTGCTGTAGCCAATGCCAGTCCTGAGTATAAAAACCTCTGTTCATATGTGGCTGATAAATCATATACGGAAGGGGTAATAGAAATTATAGACACACTATAGGATTGGCTTTTTAATATTGACATTTGTATAATAATAGATGTAAACTACAAAGTAGCAGTACTTTGAAAAACCACTAAACAAAGGAGACAACATGCAACAAAACAAGACTATAGATCCAGGATTGGCAGGCGGGTTTCGTGATTATCTGCCAGAAGATATGATACCGAGACAAAAAATGTTCGACACAATAAGAAGTGTGTTCGAATGTTTCGGTTTTCTTCCACTCGATACCCCCGGTATTGAGCGCGAGGAAATTTTAACTGGCGGAGATCCTAATTTCCGTATGCAAATATTCAAGACGGGGTTACGCGAAGGCGACGAAGGTCTTGCTTTGCGCTTTGACCTCACTGTGCCACTGGCTCGTGTCGTTTCTCTTTACTCCGACAAACTTGAAAAACCCTTCAAGCGTTACCAGATGGGTAAGGTTTGGAGGGGTGAAAAACCGCAAGCGGGGCGATTCAGAGAATTCATCCAGTTTGACGCCGATATTGTTGGATCAAACAGGGTAAGCGCCGATGCCGAAATCGTTGCGCTTATGTACGAAACTCTTACTGCCCTGAATATCGGGCAATTTCGTATCAGGATAAACAACAGGAAAATTCTGAATGGTCTGTCCAGCTTTGCTGGGTATGACCAAGCATTGAATGCTGATGTACTTCGTTCCATTGATAAACTCGACAAAATTCGTTGGGAAGGAGTTTCAGAAGAACTTGCACAAAAGGGCTTGACTCCCGTTCAAATTGGCAAACTTGAACAATTCATTAACCTCAAGGGAGAATCTGCGAGAGAGATTATTGCCAATCTTCTTGTTTTGATGAGTGAATCACCAGAAGCAATAAAAGGCATAGGTGAACTCCAAGAAATCGCCAACTGTCTCGATTCGCTCAGTATTCCGGCAGAATGTTGGAATATTGACCTGTCTGTTGCTCGTGGCCTAGGTTATTATACTGGGCCTGTCTTTGAGACAATCCTTTCGGATTTACCGAGCATTGGCAGCGTCTTCTCTGGTGGAAGATATGATGATCTGGTATCTCGTTTTGGAAACCAGAACCTTCCATCAACCGGTGCTTCAGTGGGGGTTGATCGTTTGTTTGCAGCGATGGAGAAGCTTTCTCTGTTGAAAAAAGAGAAAACGATAGTTAAAGCTACAATTCTCAATTTCGACAAAGATGCGGAAGATTACTGCCAAATGATTGTAACCTCATTGAGAAAAAAGGATATCGCATCTGAAATATACCTTGGGAAAGAGGCAATGTTGAAGGGACAATTATCGTACGCGATAAGACAAGAGATTCCTGTAGTTATCATTGCCGGTGGTAAAGAAAAAGAGAAAAAAACAGCCCAAGTGAAAGATATGCGAAAACGTATTCAGACCGAGGTCCCCTTTGACCAGATTACTTCGGCCGTCGAGACTATCTTGACTTCTTAAGTCGAAGGTTGTAGTCTTGTCTGCAGAATAGTGGGTATGTAGCTCAACTGGTAGAGCGCTAGCCTGTGGAGCTAGATGTTGTGGGTTCGAACCCCATCATACCCACCAGCTCTTTAGTAAAGATTGCCGATTTATCAAGCCCGCTGGTCTTCCGGCGGGTTTTCATTTTATCAATAAATCTTTTAATGGTTTCAACTCTTTTTCTTTTTTAATGCCTTCTTCGTAACCATCCAAGCTGTTATAACTTTTTATTCCTCCTTCTATATCTAAACCGCTCGAAAGAATATTTTGTAGTTCCTTATGCTATCAAATTTTGCCAATGTTCTACCAAATCATTATTATTTTCAAATTGTTCCTTTTGAGATTTTGCTATGATTTCAGTTTTGTCCCATATTTTGTACTTAGGATTCAAACTAAAAACTCTCTCCGTCATTTGTTTGTAGACGCTGAATCTTTCAGCCAGATTTGTCGCCTTGGTGTATTTTATAAATAAATTATAAAAATCAGTATCACATTCTTTTAAATAGGTTATGGCTTTCTTTTCACCTTCCCATGGTTTTCCCAAAAAATCTAGATAAGAGCATACAATTTGTGGAACTGAATACATCAATCTAATCTCAAGAGCTTCATGATACAGAGGATCATTTGAATTAAAGTATCTCGTATTTGCTTCGGAATTGTAGTTAGTATTATTCCAAGATCTGAAAATTTGTGTTTGTGGCACTCTTATTTCTTTATCCAATAACTTAAGATTTGTTAGTTCTCCGGACTTATCAAATCTAATATCGCCCTTTTTCAACCACAAATATAGAAATGCATTCATTTTGTGTTTAATTTTAGGATTTTGACTCGGAAGGAATAGGGACTCTTTAATTTCTTTAATATTTTCTAAATCAAAGAAATAAATATCTGCAAAGATTCCATCAAACCAAGTGAAGATAGATTCTATTTCTTTAGAGTTATCCTTTAATATAACTATCAAATCTATATCACTGTGTGAAGTGTTTGTTTTTGTGCCAATTGAACCGGTTATAAAAACCGCATCTACAGCATCATTTGATTTCAACTTTTCAATTATTTTATCTAAAGAGTTCATAAGATTAATTTATCCCCAAAACTTTATTATAAAATTCATACTTTCTACATTGGTATTCTCTATAACTAACACCATTTGATTTTACTTTTAACATTTCATATTCGTCTAGCAATTCCTGATTATTTTTCAAAAGTTCAAATAACCTGATGTGTTCTTTGAGAGAGGGGCTGTTTGGATCCGTCATGTGGACGTCTACAATAAAACCTTCTTTTTGAATACCTTCCCATCTAACATTTTCTTTCCCTATTTTTTGAGGATCTCCTAATATCTTAACTAAATTTGGTAAATGTTTACTAAAATCTTCTATGGGACAAGTGACGGTAAAATCAAGATCATTTACCCCCGAAATACCAAGAGCACTGGCTCCAGTATATATTATGCCCAATTCTGGATCAGCATTTTTAATAGCATCGATCAATCTGTGAGCCACTTCCTTTGTTTTTGGATCCCAAGGTTTAATCTCAGTATTCTTTGATTCAGGTATTGTCTTTAAATATTCTTCTTGATTTTCTGTTAACATATAATTTAATTCTACCATAAGTTGTAGCAGAATCATCTGATTTCGCGACAGAAAAATCTTTTTTAATAATTATTTCGTTCTCATCAGTCCATTTTTTGTATTCGTTTGTAAAGGTGAGATTTACTATTTGCTCATAAAATCGGAATTTATCAGCTAGATTATTAGAAGTTGAATATGACTTAAAGATATTATAAAAATCTATGTGATTATTTTTTAAATATTTAACAGCTTCTTTTTCGCCTCTCCAAGGAATATCTCTAAAAGCAATGTATCCACATATAACTTCAATCACGCTATACAGCAGTCGCAATTCAAGTGCTTCCAGATACAATGGATCATTTGATT
This sequence comes from Patescibacteria group bacterium, assembly GCA_038056395.1. Lineage (GTDB taxonomy): Bacteria > Patescibacteriota > Minisyncoccia > Phycocordibacterales > WO2-35-19 > WO2-35-19. The sequence goes on from JBBUFS010000001.1 coordinate 77,710, forward strand.
CAAAATATCTTTTGTTTGCGACAAAATTATAATTTATTTTTTGCCAGAAACTGTCTTTGTCTTTTGCTGGGATTAGAAATTCTTCAATTCCATTTGCTTTGTTCTTTAATTCAGATAAACTCCCAGATTTATCAAATTTAATATCTGCTTTTTTGAGCCATGACATAAAAGCACTATCCATTAGATTTTCATATTTACCTATCTGATTTTCAATCCTTTTTAAATCAGTTAAATCAAAAAAGAAGATGTCTGCGAATATTCCATCTATCCAACGATATAGAGAATACAACTCGTTTTTATTTTCTTTCAGAATTACAACCAAATCTATATCGCTATAAGCTTTTGCCTCTTGGTTGCTATGCGAACCAGTGATAAAAACAGCATCTACATCATTATTTGATTTCAATTTTTCAATTATTTTATCCAATCCTTTCATTATGTTTATTTAATTTATCCTAAATGAGCGTGATCATTCCAAATCCATAGCCACCATGGATGGTCTGTCCATTTGGGATCATATGATAAGACAGTAATACCCGTATTTTCCATATGAAATACGCGGATAAATCGGTTGCATTCTTCTCCCGTTAGTTTATCACCAAAAACAACATAAGCCAGGACGATACGCATAAAAAAGCCGTGGGTAACTACTAGTATATTTTCTTCCGGTCTTTGAGCCAAATATTCTAAAGCTTTTTTGGCTCGTTCCTTTAAGTCTTCAAAATTCTCTTCATCTGAAAATCTAAATCCCGGAATATGAAATTTTTCTATGATCTCTTTTTCCACTTCTAAAGCAATGGGGCTATCTTTTGGTTTGCCCAGCACTTCAGAAGAACGGCGTCTTTCGGCAAAAAGGTCGGAATATTCTACAGGTTTGGATATTTTATCAATAATAATTTGAGCGGTCTCTTTAGCCCGCCCCATAGTGCTGCAAACAATAGTATTGATAGATAATTTTGAACATCTTTCGGCCACAAAAACAGATTGAGTTTTGCCTTTTTCGGTAAGCAGAGAATCAGTGGTTTGCCTTATTGGCCCGACATTTCCTTCACTTTCACCATGACGGACGAAATATATCATTTTCATATTGATATATTAGCATTTATTTTTGATTTAGCGGGATTTTTTTAGACTTTTGATTATTTTAACAATCTCTGGAAATTTAGGAACATTGAAATGTCCGTTTTTGCTTTTATATATGATGATATTTGCATTCATAAGTTTATTTCTATATTTTTCAGCATGGGAAACTGGAACACAATCATCATCCTGGGAAAACATTAGATAAAGTTTTTTGGAGTTTTTTTCTAGTAAAGATAAATTGGATTTTAACTTGAAACCACCAACCAAATCTTCACCAACAACAGTATTGTCAAAAGGCGGACAAACCAGAAAGGTTGCCAGTATCTTTTTAGGAAATTTTTGTTCAGACAGGTATTTGGCCAAGAATATGCCGCCCAATGAACCACCGATCAAAATTACATTATTTCTCAGATATGGTATATGTCTTTCAAAATATATTTTCCAATCTCTGTATTGGGCGTTATCTTGCAATGGCATACGCGGTTTAATGATTTCAAACTTCTTACCCAATTCTTTATCCAAATAATCACCGGCCCAATTTACTTTCTTTTGGATTCTAATTTTTCTTGTCTTTAAATAACGCAAGTAATCTCTATCATTCTTAAAAGTCATACCGCCATGAACCATAAAAATTTGTGGTTTCTTTTTCATGGACATAACTATACAATATTAAAATAAAGATTTCTACTAAAACAAAATTGTTATATAATTGCAATATGTCATCAAAAGTATTTTCAGATATGGAGCCGAGGGAGGTTTGGGGTAAATATTTTGATAAGAATACTGGTTTAATAATTGATTTGGGCTGCGGCTATGGTGCTGACAGTTATTTTTTGGCTCAAAAGGGTTACGAGGTAATAGCCGTTGATGAAGAAAATAATATTAAATTTCAGCATCCCAATTTAACTTTTGTTCAGCAAGGAATAGACAAACTAATTGATAAAAATTTTGATGGTATTATAGCTAATTTCAGTTTGCATTTCTTAGATCCTGAAATTAGATTAGTGATAATAAAACACTATTTAGATAATCTAAAACCCGGAGGAATTTTTTATATGTTGACCTTATCTGTTGAAAAGATAATCACACCAGCATTTTTGAAATTATTTCCTCGGGAACCAACAATAGAATATTACGCAGAAGAAGATGACCATCCTCCATTTGGAAAACATACCCATCAAATTGCGAAAATTGTATATCGAAAACCATGGTGACAACTAAAATTTACTTATCTCTTTTTCGTGTTTTTGCGCTTCTGACCAAAGATTTTTAAGTGTAGTTTCAAAATTATCACCTGCGCCAACACTGTCCAAATATATTTTCTTGAAATATTCCGTCATACTTACATCTCCGATTTTTATATCTTTGAAAGAAGAATAGCCCCAGCCTTTAGGCTTGATAAGTTCCTTAATCTTGGGGTGGCATTGCAATATTATAGGATCCATAATTTCACTTAATCTCCATGCCAATCTGGGACTTTCATATTCTCTACGTCCCATTTCCGGGAAAACTTCTTTCCATTTTTTAAACCAAAGAAAATGAACGATTTCATGTGCCGAAGTCTCTATTGATTTAGGTATATTTTCATAACCAACACCAAATTTATAATTATCCAAAAAGCGCGGGTAAACTGGTAAATTGGTTATCAGACCCACAATTTCCGGTTTATCTTTCGGCCACTCTGTTTCGAAGTGTTTAGACAGAGCCTCCAAAAACTCCGGCCCGATTTTATCCCATTCTGATTCGAGTTCTTCCTTGGAAGCCAGCATTTTACCTTTTGTTTTAGCGGAGAGATCTTCCAAAAATTCTTTAAACTTTTTTATGCATTCTTCTTTGTCTTCACATTCTTTCTGTATTGCTACCAATTCAGGAAAGAATTTATCAAACACAAAAGAAAACCTGCCTCTTTTTGTAAATGAATAGAAGAGTTCTGTCTCTCTGTCTATGTCTATAAGTTCAAACTTGCTTTTGGGTAATTTCTCTAGGTCAGATTCCGTCTCGGTAATGTTTGGTTGTATATTAATTGGTTCTGATTTCTCCATAATTTGTGGTAATCTGATATATTGTCATTATGCCATATAAACACAAAAAAATCCTGATATTAGGCGATGCTGGTAGAGGTAAAAGCACTTTTGCTCAGAAACTTTCTGATAAAACGGGAATTCTTCATTACTCTACAGACGACTTCTTTTGGAAAGTGAAATTTACCGAACCGAACGATAAAGAACAAAGTGTAAGAGAAATTTCTAATATTTATAAGCAAGATGAATGGATAATGGAAGGAACAACACGCCGATTGATACGGGAGGGATTAGAAAAAGCTGATGTGGTTTATCTTTTGCAATTTAACCACATGATTCAGCAATATTATTCTCTGATTAAACGTAAGTTTAGGAGAAAACACGAAAGCCTTGGCGATCTTTGGGGTTTGTTAAAACATGTTACTTATAAAAAACACAAGAAAGGGTACAGTAATAATGCTCCACTTGAAGAAATGCTAAAACCTTACGAAAGAAAAATTATCCGACTCGATTCGTTCAAAAAAATAGATCAATATCTTGATTCAATTTAAACTAAATCGCCCGGATTTAATGTTTTTATATCCTCTTCTTCAAAAATCTTTACATCTGCCGGTCCGACTACCTCAATAGATTTTTCTGTGACATAAAGCCCGGCATTTCCTTCACTTTCACCATGACGGACGAAATACACCATTTTCATAATGATATATTAGCATTTATTTTTGATTTATTCCCAAAATTCTATTATAAAATTCATACTTTCTACATTGGTATTCTCTATAACTAACACCGTTTGATTCTACTTTCAGTGTTTCGTATTCAGCTAGTAATTCCTGATTATTTTTCAAGAGTTCAAATAATCTGGCGTGTTCTTTAAGAGAAGGACTATTTGGATCCGTCATATGAACATCTACAATAAAACCTTCTTTTTGAATACCCTCCCATCTAACATTTTCTTTTCCTATTTTTTGAGGATTTCCTAATATTTTGATTAAACCAGGCAAATGTTTATCAAAATCAATTCTGGGACAAGTAACTGTAAAATCAAGGTCATTTACTCCTGACACGCAAAGAGCGCTAGCCCCAGTGTATATTATGCCCAATTCTGGATCAGCATTTTTGATAGCATCAATTAACCTTTGGGCCACTTCTTTCGTTTTTGGGTCCCAAGGTTTAATCTCAACAATTTTCGATTCAGGTATTGTTTCTAAATATTTTTTTTGATTTTCTGTTAGCATAATTTTTTATTATATTTACTTAACATCTCCAAAGCTCTTTCCATTATCCTATCTCCAATTTTCAACCAGTCAAAATATTGTTTGTAGTCTTTTGGGTCAATTAATTTTATTTCTGTGACACTTCCAGCCGGATCGGAGACAAAATCCCCATATGGTTCAACAATACAAGCGTAGCGAAGTTGATAAATTAATTTGTCATCAATTTGCACTTCTTGATAACCTATGGGTTTGAAACTTGTAATTTTCATATTTGATTCTTCTCGGACTTCTCTTTTTAGACATTCTTCGTATGTCTCTCCTTTTTCAATACTTCCGCCAATGTGTGTCCAGTGATCTTTCTTTTTATGGTAAGCGATAACTAATTTACTATCACAAAAGCAAATGCCGTATGATTGTGTCACATTTTTTGATAAAAGACTATCAAAAGAATCGGTATCTTCATATGTTACATGAACGACTATCCCATCCGTATCAGTCAATGTTGATTTTATTTTCATTTGATTATTTTACTCAAAATCTTTCTTTTGTTTAGCGTAAGCGGAAGCATAGCGGCCACCGAGGTTTAGGAGGTCTTGATGTTTGCCTTTTTCCACAATTTTGCCTTCGTGCAGAACAATGATTTCATCGGCTCTTTTGATAGTGGCAAAATTATGCGATATGAGAATTGCCGAAATTGTATCCGGCAAGTTTTCAATTTCATTAAAAATAATATCGGCCGAATCGGCGTCGATGGAAGCGGTCGGCTCGTCCAAAATCAAAAATCTTTTTCCTTTATAGAAAGCTCGGGCTATGGCCAACTTCTGCCTCTGGCCTTTGGACGGCTCTATGCCGCCGAATTCTATTCCAATCATATGTTCATATTTATCTTCCAGCTCTTCTATAAATCCGGCGCTGGTGCTTTTCTTGGCTGAATCTTCCACTATGC
>JBBUFS010000002.1:0-29751 GCA_038056395.1 Patescibacteria group bacterium
TTGATTTATAGCGAAAATTTGTTAAAATAGGCATATGTTGCAAAATTATATTTCAAATTATTTAAATAAGGCAAAATACGAGCTAATTGACGACAATAAGAAGTTTTATGCTGAAATAAAAGAGTTGCGCGGTGTCTGGGCCACTGGTGATACTTTGGAAGAATGCCGTCAAAATCTTGTAAATACTCTTGAGGGTTGGCTTATTTTGCGACTTCGCAAAAATCTGCCAGTGCCAAATCTTAAAATTCCAAGCTATCGTCTTGCTCTAAATAAATATGCCTAGATTGTATTCAATCTCTTGGTATAAATTTGTAAGAAAAATGAGAATTTTTGGTTTTAGTGGTCCTTATCAAGAGGGGAAACATCCTTATATGATTAAGGGTTCCGTTTCTGTTACAATTCCAAATCCTCATTCTGGAGACATAAGTTATGATTTGTTGAATCGGATCCTGAAACAAGCCGGTATTTCAAAAATTTCTTGGATAAATAGGAGATAAGAATTAATTTTGATAGTGAAAGGGAGAGTGGTCCCTTGTCCACCGTTGCCTCAAATGCGGCAAAGAACGGAAAATAAAATATCAAAACAAGATGATTTTGATGAGGTGGTGGAAATTTCGATTAAGGATTAAACATTGTGCGGGATGGGAGAATTGAACTCCCGACTCAAGTTTGGAAAACTCGCATTTTACCACTAAACTAATCCCGCGGTTTTTGTATTTTAACATAAAACTCTTTCTATCCAAGCCAAAATCATTTTTTATGTTAAGATAAATTGCAATTGCCGCCGTAGTTAAATGGATTATAACAGTCCCGTCCTAAGGGATAGTTGAGGGTTCGATTCCCCCCGGTGGCGCTATCAGGGTACATAATGCACGTCGTTCCATGCTCTGTTTTTCTTGGTTTTCTAAAAACATTTCTTTAATAATTCCAGAGGTGGAGTTTTCTATCTTTCTGACGCAGTCAAGCAAAAAATCAATGTAAAAAATTTCACTTTTCATAAATAGTTTTAAGTTCCGGTCTTATATATGGCTCTAAAAATTTGTTGATATATCCTTCAGATACTAGATCCACATCTTTTCCAAGTTTTTCTTCCAACTTTTCTTTAAGCTGCATATACTCGTAAATATCCATGTCCACTTCGCTCAAATCAACAAGTATGTCAACATCGCTGTCTGGGCGATCGTCTCCACGGGCAACCGAGCCGAAAACAGACGCTTTTTTAACGCCATATTCGCGCAAAATCGGTGATATTTTTTCTTTTACTTCGTCAATACTCATAACTTAATCATTATACCACAAACGCTCACTCTGTGCCCATTTTCTTAACTTTTCACTTTGAAACTCGTAAATGAATGGGGTGCGCACCGAAGCCAAAAAATGGTCCACATCTCTGGCGGTGAACATCTGGTCATCTGCAAGATCTGCGAGGAAAAAGGGCGAAAGGATGATTTGAAAAATCTCATCCTGACTCTCTTCTACTTCAACCGCATGCCCACTTTCCCATTCATCCTGCCTATGATTCCAATCGCTCTGCTGAGTGAATGGTGGCCGGCAGACCCGGATCGTTCGAACATCCACCAGAACACAGTAACAAAAACTGGATGCCTAATCTTTTGGAGAAGTTGGAGGCAAAATGAACATTCCCAAAGACAAAAGCTACCCGCCAAATGCTGTCCAATGCAACAAATGTGGTGGACACGGTTGCTCAACATGCAACGACAAAGGATGGCTTCCCAAAGGCCACCCAAACGGAAGGAAATGCGAGAGGGACGGATGCAACAATCCAATTCCTCCAGCGCAAGTTGCCATCTACTGCTCCAACCAATACGCCGCAGAAGATACATGAGTTCTTTCAGAAGGCCTGATCAGCGGTATTTGATCGGGCTTCCCTTCAAGAGTTTTTACGAATTTTTGAAGGGGAGAAATCTCTGTTGTAGTTCTTTGTAATAAGTCTGTCACCTAGACTCTAAAAACAGCGTGAGCTTGTCCGCGAGACAATGGAGAACCCATGATGAGAAAGACCAAGCTGAAGCAGGAAGAAATCAACGATTGGCAGAAAGCCAGAACAATGGCTTTAACAAGCGATGACCCAACGGTTTGTATCGAGGAAGGTGGAGCAGAAACTGAACTGTGTGAGACGATGGAGAATGTATATCAATACATCCAGCACGTTCTCTACATGGACGACAACCCACTTCGCTATTTTCGCAAATACTTCCCTGATTTCGAGTGGAAGTTCTACAAGGTCGAGAGTTTGGAAAAGCTCGCTCCGATCATCGCTAAAGCCGACTACATCTGGAGCAGCGACAAGAACATCTTCTATTTGTCGGAAGGGATTGTGGTAGCTATTCAGAAGGGGCAGAAAACGCCGCGAGTATTGCTGTATCGTCCCGACACGGATGGTCACCTGAAGACTTGGCAAGATGAAGAAAACATCAAACTTGCGAGACTCGTCCCGACCATCCGATTTGTGCACGGCGAAAATGGGGTCGGTACAGTCATCAAGTAATCTCCATGCATTACCGCCTCGAGAGTCGCTCGCTCTCCGGGCGGCTTTCTTTTTATAAAAAATGCCCAAAAGCACGCGAAAAGTATCCGCTACTCCATACCGCACATTTTCAGGCCTATTTTTTTTATTACTTTTGTTAATGTGTGAATGTTTTCCTATATCTCGTGCTTCTGCCAAGACCAATTCTTTCAATCAACTTTAAAGAAACGAGTCTTGATAATGCCTGCTTTATTGTCACCAGAGGGGTCTCATTTTCTAATTTTTCAGAAATTTCCTTCACGCCCAAAACTTCGATGTTTTTGAATAAATTCCACACCTCAAGCTGTTTTGGCGACATTATGTTTTCCGGCTGGTTTTTGTTTAATAGATTTTTAGCTCTATTTGTCTGTTCAATTAAGGCATCCAAAAGAAAAATCACCCATGCCAAAATATCTTCATTTTCAGTTTTGTGAAGTTTTTGAGTTTGTCTGAGAGACATATAATATTCGTTTTGTTTTTCTTCAATTATTTCTTCCAGAGATACATAAGGAATATATGAATACCCATTCTGGAGTAAAAGTAAATTAGTCAAAGCCCGACTTAATCTGCCATTGCCGTCATCAAACGGGTGTATTGCTAAAAATTCAAATACGAAATTTGCAATTACAAGCAATGGATGCAATTTTCTCTCTCTCAGTATTTCGTTTGTCCAGAAAATCACATCGTCCATTTCTTTTTTCACCAGATATGGAGGTGTTGGCCTGAAAAGTATTATTTCCTGCCCGTCTTTATTTTTTGCAACGACAACATTATCTTTATTTTTATATTTGCCTTTATGGATTTTATCTTTTTCTGAAAAATGCAGGAGGATTTCATGGAATTGCAAAATCTGCCCCTCTGTCAATTTGAGAGTTTTATAATTGTCAAAAATTCTTCCGAGCACATCGGCATATCCGGCTACTTCTTCAGCATCTCTGCCTTTCGGTTTTTTCAATTTTAATCCGGCGAGCAACCTTTCCACTTCTTCGTCGTTCATATTAGAACCTTCTATGCGGGTAGAAGAACCGGTAGAAGTAATGATTACCGATCTTTTAAGACGAGCTAAAATCTGGGGAGCCAAATTAATGCCTCCTTGCCATAGCCCTTTAAATTCATCAATTTTAGATATTTTTTGAAGAATCTCTGGGGTTATTTTTATTCTTTTGTTGAATCTTTCATCCATTGTTTATTGATTAATTTATACATATCTGATTATATACAATAGTATACGATTGTCAATTAGATACCTGAAAGCCCACATTATGCCCAATCTCCTTAGCTTTTATTTTGAAAGTAGGAAATGAATGAAGTGCACATCGAAGTTGTTTCTGTGTTGACGCTTTAACGCTCACCACTTGATATACACGAGTTAAATATTACTCGTTAACATTTCCTAGTTCTTTTTCTTCAGTCTCTAAAATTTGCTTCCATGTTTTAGAATCACCAGCACGAAAAATCGCTTGTTTTGCCTTGTAATTGACATTTATCTTTTCAATCCAGGAAGAATCTGATAAAAACAAATCAGCTACAGACTCCAATTCGCTATCATTTGCCTTTAAAAATAAATCGATCAAGTCTATTTGATCAGGCAATGACAAATTTGATTGAGCTATTAAATCTTTTACTTTTTCAAAATTAGTTTTCATATTTTTAAAAGATTAATGTCTAAGAATGATATAACCCGAAGATGCATCCGCCTGTTTTCTACTAGAATATAAGGTTTCTGAAGAGGCTTTCTTGTCTATATCGTCTAAGTTTGTCTTAACTTTATCAATGGTTCCTCCCATGCTATATTTTGAATCAAGATCTTGCAGAATAGTTTTAAGTTGTTCGGCAACTTGAGCTATTAATCTTAAGTCATCGACAGAGTATTTACGAAGTGTAAGAGTTGGCACAAGTTCTGCCTGCCTAATATTTCCCTTGGTAGGAAAATAGCATTCCCTCATGAAAGAACCTGCATTTGAATTTATGAAATGAATTGCGTCTTCCCTTGTTTTAACCTCGCTTAATTCTGATTTCGCCTGATCCAAAATTTCTTTTGCCCATTTTCCAGATTCGGTGACATTAGCTTCATTAATACTTTCTTTTTCGACTTGTTTAACTTTGACATCGGGAGATTTTTGTTCAGCATATGCTTCTTGAACCAACCCAGGAGCAGCAGACAACGCAGACACTAAAGTCATCACTCTGGCTATTTTTTTAGCTTTTCCAGAAAATCTCTCAAAAAGAGTTTTCTCTTTGTTCAAAGCTTGCTCTGGTTTAAAATCAGCAGATTCTATAGAATCTACAACTTCTTCCTCAGAGTTTTTTTGTTGCATGTTTTCCATTCCCATAGTTATTTTTATTAAAGTAATAACAATTAAAATATACTACACTATAAAGAATAAATCTATGCTAGTGATTTCTATGATTTTTGATCGAAAAGTATCCGCTACTCCATACCGCACATTTTTAGGTTAATTTTTTTATTGGAATCTTTCAGAATTGAAAGTATAAAGGAAGCGCGGGCGGAGGCCTGCTCTTTACCAACAAAGTTGCCTGGGTGTCGCTTGCAGCGACCAACTTTATTACTTTTGTTAATGTGTGAATATTGTTAACATCCCTGCCTGTCCCGCCATAGCTTTAGCGAAGGGGGACAAGGTAACGTCATTCAATAAACGGCACCTCAAAAACAAAAAACCACTTCAGGTGGTTTTTTGTAAGTAGGAACAAGCTTTAAGCTCTTGGTTAGAAATTTTAAGCTTTTATCTAACTGCTTCTTTTAAAGCTTTAGCGGCGCGGAACTTAGGCACTCTCATGGCCGGCACATTGACCGAAGCGCCGGTGCGAGGGTTTCTGGCCACTCTGGCGGCTCTTTGTTTGGTTGAGAAAATACCCAATCCAGCAACTGAAACCTCGTCTCCTTTTTTAAGAGCGCTTACAATTCCATCTATGATGGTTTCAACCACTTCCTCAGCTTGAACTTTGGTGCCATTGAGTTTGGCATGTACAGCATCAGCTAAATCTGCTTTATTCATTTTTTTAAATTAAAAAATTTTATAATTTCTCGACCTCGCCCGCCATAGCTTTCTTTGACCCTCCGAAGCTTTATGCGAAGGGGGTAGCGAAGGTGGGCCTTCCTTAAATTTCCTCCACAAGTAAGTATATATTCATTGGCTTTTTTGGCAATACCTTGACTATAAAGCTGTGGATACGCGAAATTAGGAAATTTTGGAAATAAGTCTAGAAAAAGATTCAGGATTAGAGGCCGCGATTTCGGAGAGCATCTTACGATTGATTAAAATGTTTATTTTTTTAAGAGATCCAATAAATTTACTATAAGACAGACCCTTTTCGCGCAACACCGAATTTAGCCTTACATTCCAAAGCCTGCGGAAATCGCCCTTTTTATCTCTGCGATGGGCAAAAGCATAAGCGCCGGCATGTGAAATCGCCTCATAAGCCTGCCTCTCTTTTTTTGACCGGCCAAAGCGATAACCTTTTACTTGTTTAAGGATATTGCGGCGTGTCTTTAGAGCGTTAACTCCCTTTTTTACTCGTGACATGTTTTTGTTCTAACCCTATCCCTAACCCTTCCCCTTAAATTAAGGGGAAGGGTTAGGGAAGGGGTTATTATTGTTAATAATTATAATTTATGCATTGTTCAGATACCTTCCTCTATTTTTGTTTGTCATATTAAAAGCAACCGAGCGGCGCTTTTTAAGCGTTGTATTGGTGCGATTTTTGGCATTAAAATGATTCTGGCCGATTTTTCTGGTCATTAGCTTGCCGTTTTTGGTCACTTTAATGCGTTTTAAATAAGATTTGTTTGTTTTCATCCCGTTAGAAATTATATCAGCTTGTTCATTTTGCGCGTTCTATCATTGTTGTCAAGCCCTTTAAGCTTTTTTTGGATTCTTCTACTATTTTGAAGTTTTCTGGGATTAATTTTAATATTCTCTCCATTCTTTCTTTCAAAAAAATTTCGTTCATATATTTGGCCCGACCCGGCAAAAACAAATCTATTTTCACTCGATGTCCTTCCTTGAGCCATTCAGAGGCCTTTTTAGCTTTTAAATTCAAGTCGTGGTCGCCGGTGCCTACTTTTATCTGCAGGCTTTTGACCTCCACTGTGCGAGTTTTAGCCTTAATTACTTTTTGTTTTTTGTTTTCAGAATACAAAAATTTCCCATAATCTGCAATCTTGGCAATTGGAGGAGCGGCATTGGGTGATATTTCCACTAAATCAAGCCCCAGATCCATAGCCTTTGTTATGGCCTCTCTAGTTGCCACTACACCAAAGTTTTCTCCTTGCGGCCCTATCAGACGCACATTCTCCGCCCTAATAAAACTATTTATTCTATAGTTGCTAGCCAAAAATTATAAATTATTTTTAACACAAATATCTTACCATGTTTGTCTATTTGTGTCATTAGAAAGGATTTTTGGCGCCGCGGATTTCAAAGTGAAGATGGGGACCAGTCACTTTGCCAGTAGAGCCAACCATGCCGATAACTTCTCCTTGTTTGACCGTGTCTCCGACTGAAACATTATTTCTGCTGTTATGAGCATAAAGAGTTTGGGTGCCATTAGAATGGCGAATTACAATGTAATTACCATAACCGCCATTCCAGCCGCCGGTTCGGCTTATAATAACTTCTCCGTCTGCCGCCGCCAATATTGGAGTGCCGGTAGAAGCGCCAATATCAATACCATTGTATCCGTGAATGCCTTGTGTTTTTCGGCCGCCAACGATTGGTCTCATATAATAACCGGCATATTCTTTCAAACCAAAAGAACCGGCTGGTCTTATAACCGGAGAGGGGGCGAGCACTTCTCCGTCAGGCACGATAATAACAGAACCAACCGTCAAAGAATCTCCTTCTTGAAGATTGTTATAGGCGATTATTTCATTTGCATCACCTCTATATTTTTTGGCGACAGATACGATGGTATCTCCTTTGACCACAACGTGTTTAACCCCAGAAATAGGCAAAATCACCAGGGTGTCTCCCTCTTTCAAAGTGTTTGAGGTTAGATTGTTGCCCCATTTTATAGTATTGACAGTCACATCAAACATTTCGGCTATTTGAGAAAGGGTGTCGCCTTCACGAACCACGTAAATGCTTATCTGGTCGCTAGTTGGTTTATGAAATAATGAATCCAAAGCGGCGCCCGAGGGGCCAACACTGGACACTAAAGCATTTCCTTCTACCGTCGGAATGTAAGAATTTCTGACATCAGCGGGCGGAGTAGCCGCCGCGACCAAAAGGGCCATGTTTTGAATATTTTTGCTGGTCAGCAGATTTTCTTTGCCTGAATCTTTAAAAATGCTGTTTAAAAAATCTCCCACCAGGCCAGCAGAAACAGAGATTGGCAACAGCAAAACAAAAAACACTAAAAACAACTTCTTTGAGTTAAGTGGCAATCTAAAAATGTTATTTCGCCCGATTTTGATTAAAAAATAACGCTTTTTTGAATCGGGGTCATTAGAAATCTCTATAATAAGCCTTGGATTAGTGATAATTCAGAATTTCCCACAAAAAATGGCTAATTAGAGCCATATTTACGAATTTCAGTACCACACGAACACGCTTTAAATTTTAACAAACTGACCCCTTTAAGCAACTTGTTTTTTATAAAGATGTGGATTGTAAATTTTCTGTTAAGATGAGTGGGTGGAAGAAATAAATTATTTTTCAGAATTAAACGAGGCGCAGAGAGAAGCGGTAGAGGCGACCGAAGGTCCTTTGCTTGTGTTGGCTGGGGCTGGAGCGGGCAAAACCAAGACCATCACTCATAGAATTTTGAAATTGATTCAAAAGGGTATGGCGCCTGAAAATATTTTAGCGGTTACTTTTACAAATAAGGCGGCCAAAGAAATGCAGGAGAGAGTGGGGAAGCTTTTGGCTGAGAGCTTAGAGCTTAATAGGCCAATTTCTGTGGTTGGCAAACCCTTTGTGGCCACATTTCACGGACTGGGAGCATATATTATAAAACAAAATTTTAGAGAAGCGGGTGTCAAAAAATATTTTAGTATTTATGACAAGGAAGATTCAAAAAGATTGGTCAAAGAGGCGCTTGTAAAAAATGGTTATGATCCAAAACAATTTGAGCCGGGCAAAATTCTGGCTATAATTTCCCGCGAAAAAGGCAATTTTGTATCGGCAAATGAATATTTTGAGATGGCTGGTACGGAGTATTTTGGCGGTATTGTGGCTAAGGTCTGGCAAGACTATGAGATTATACTGAAAAAAGAAAATGCTTTGGATTTTGATGACCTTCTTTTGGTAGCCGCCAAACTTTTACAGAAAGAAGAAATTAGAAAAACATATTCAAATAAATGGAAGTATATCCATATAGATGAGTACCAAGATACAAATAAAGTTCAATATCAAATCGCCGAAGCCATAGCCCACGACCATCAAAATATCTGCGCTGTCGGAGATGTGGATCAAAATATTTACACATGGAGAAATGCCAGCATTAAAAACATTTTGAATTTCGAAAAAGATTATAAAAATGCAAAATTGGTGGTCTTGGAAGAAAATTACCGCTCAACTAAAACTATATTAGAGATAGCAAACAGAATTATAGAGAAAAATAAATTAAGAATGAAAAGAAAGTTGGTCACCAAAAATGCGGTGGGAGAAAAAGTGGGTATTTTTGAAGCTCTGACTGAAAATCATGAAGCCCAATTTGTAGTTGAAAAGGTTAAAGAATTACAAAAAAAGGGGGCGGCTTTTTCCGAAATGGCGGTGTTATATAGGGCTAATTTTCAATCACGAGTTTTGGAAGAAGAATTTTTGGCCAAGGACATACCTTATCAAGTTTTGGGCACCAGATTTTTTGAGAGAAAAGAAATAAAAGATATTTTAGCTTTTTTGAGATTCTGTTTTAATTCAGAAAGCATTTCCGATTTGAAAAGAATTATAAATGTGCCGCCGCGAGGCATAGGCAAAACTACTTTATTAAAAATTGTTGAGGGCAAAGAAGAGAGTCTGTCGGCGGGGATGAAAATAAAAATGAATAATTTTAGAAATTTATTGAGACAAATAAAAAATTTTGCTCTGGCCAATCTGCCTTCTAAAACTATTTTATTTATTGCCCAAGAAGTCGGCCTCAATGCAAATTTGGAAAAAACGGAGGAGAGCGCGGAGCGGATAGAAAACATAAAAGAGCTGGCTGTTTTGGCGAGCAGATATGATAAATTAAATCCGGAAGAGGGAATAGAAAAATTATTGGAAGACACTTCTTTGGCTTCCGACCAGGATGGCGACAAAGAAGAAAAAGAGGGAGTAAGATTGATGACGGTGCACGCCAGCAAAGGTTTGGAGTTTTCTTATATTTTTATTACCGGTCTTGAAGAAGGTCTTTTCCCTCACGACCGCGATATGGATGAAAATGTAAGCGAAGAGGAAGCCGAAGAAGAAAGGAGGCTTTTTTATGTGGCGGTCACCAGAGCCAAGAAAAAACTTTTTCTCTCTTACGCCCAAACCCGCACCATTTTCGGCAGTCGCGGTTCCAATATTCCCTCTGAATTTATTTTGGAAATTCCCGATGAATTTCTTGAACGCGAATTTTTGGATTATACTCCCAAAAGAAAACCATTATTACATATTGAGTTTTAGGTATTGACAATGTATTGATAAAATATATACTTACATCATGACTACCCAAATAATGTTTAAAATTGAAGATAAGCTCAAAAAAGCGGCCCAAATAAAGGCCAAAAAGGAAGGTATTACTTTGAGCGAGTTTTACAAATCCGCCACCAGATCTTTTGTTGAAGGCAAAATGAGTGTTGGTTTGGTGTTCGAGGAGGAAAATTTGGAAGATTATACAAAGGAAAGCATCCGAGATCTCAAAAGGGGTCTTGCTGACTTCAAAAACGGCAGATTTTTTAGAGCCAGATGAAAATATTTTATTCGCAAAAGTTCAATAAAGTATTGATTTCTCTTCCCATTGGGATAAAAAGAATTTATAAAAAACAAGAAGACATATTCCTTATAAATTGGAAAGACCCGCAACTTCATGCAAAAAAAATAATAAACACCGTGCTCTTTTCTTTTAGAGTCACAAGAAAATACAGAGTTTTGTTTAAATTTACCGACGAGAACTCGGCTTTATTTTTGTCAATTGGCCACAGAAAAGATGTCTACAATTAAATCATGGAGGCTAAAAAATCATTGGGCTTGCCCCGCGTAGTCCCGCGAAGCGGGACGAAGTGGGGACAAAATTTTTTGAGAGATAAAAAGATTTTGAAAAAAATTGCCGACTTCGCGCACATAGAAAATACGGATACGGTAGTAGAAGTGGGGCCGGGGAAGGGAACGCTCACAGAATTTCTTTTGGAAAAATCAAAAAAAGTTATTGCTGTTGAAAAAGATGAAAGAATGGTTGAATTTTTGAAAGGAAAATTTGAAAAGGAAAGAAAAGAAGGAAAATTTGAAATTGTTTGCGGAGATGTTTTGAAAATGTCAAAGGGCACCTCCCCAAGGGGCACCCTTAAAGAATTTTGCCCCAAAGGGTTCCCCTTGACGCCCTTTGACACTTATAAACTGGTTGGCAATATCCCATATTACATAACCGGCGCCTTGTTTAAAAAGTTTTTGGAGTCAGAAAATCAGCCTAAGTCCATAACTTTTGTTGTTCAAAAAGAAGTGGCGGAGAGAATTATCAAGTCAAAAAAAGAAAGCATCTTGAGTATTTCAATAAAAGTTTATGGGACACCGGAATATGGAGGAACAATAAAAGCGGGGAGTTTCAATCCAAAACCAAAAGTGGATTCGGCTATTATTGCGGTGAGAAACATCTCAAAAGAAAATTTCCTAAGGTGCCACCTTAGGAAATTGGAGCCCAAAGGTGGCACCTTAGGAAATTTAGAAAAAAAGTTTTTTGAAATATTAAAAGCGGGATTTGCCCATAAGAGAAAACTCCTAATTAAAAATCTTGATGTTAATAAAGAAATTTTTGAAAAATGCGGTATACCGGAAAAGGTCAGAGCGGAAGATTTAAATGTTGAGGATTGGATTTGTTTGACAAAAAATTTGCTATAATTAAAGAGTGATTTTGCCGAGCAAAAAAGTTTTGAGTGTTTTTATATTAACGGCCGCATTAGTGGTAGCGGTAATAGTGGCCTTCGGCAGAGACAAGAGCAGTGAAGCCATAAATTTTGCCAGCAATCTGGTGGCTGGAGAAAAAGTATCGGTGCCGGAAAATCCAAATTGGCAAAATGAGCTCAGTCAGGTGAAAACAAATGCAGAACCGGCTCAAATTGAGAGCAACACTTCAACTCCAGAAACAGCCACTGACACCATTTCAAAAACTTTAATGTCAAACTATTTGGCTTTGAAGCAGAGTGGGACTTTGGATGCCGCTTCAGCCCAGAAGTTGGTTGACCAAACAGCAAATTTTGTCAATCAACTAGGGAGTAATGTTGTTTTGGACACCAAACTTAATATTATTCCGGACAATGGCAAACAAACCATAACAGATTATGGCGAAAATTTAGGAAGTATTTTGAGAAATAATAAACCTGCGTACGAAGAAAGTGAGATGGACATAGTAAAGAAAGCCTTGGAGACAAAAGATTTGAAAAAATTAGAAGAGCTGGGTCAGATTATAAACACATTTACAGAAATTTCCAAAGAAATGAAAGCCATGCCAGTGCCCAAAACTTTTGTTAAAGCCCATTTGGATATGGTAAATGGCATAGATATGGTTGTTTTTGGCTTAAACGAAGTAAAGTTCGTGTTTAGTGATTCTTTTAGGGGTATGGGGGGGATTCAGATATATGGGCAAGGTATCACTTTATTTTTACAATCATTCAAAGCAACTCTAGATTTTATAAAGCAAAACAATACTGCTTATAAACAAGGCAGTGGTGGTTACTACTTGTTATATAGAATATAATTGGGAATGAATTATGGAAATAAAATTTAAAAAAATAATTGTTTCGGTTTTGATCTTTATTTTTGTTTTTTCTCCTGTTTTTATAAGAAAAACAAACGCTTTTCTTGGTATTGGAGATATTGCATTTGATCCTCCTGCAGAAATAAGCACCGGTATCACATCAATAAATACAGGTATTACGGCAGTTAGTACGGTAACTTCAGCTGCAACCGATGTTGCGGGAGCAACAAAAGAGTTTGGTCTCGATAGCGTAGCTTGGATAATAGCAAATCTAGTAATAGAGAGGATGGCGGCCAGTACCGTCAACTGGATTAACTCCGGCTTTAGGGGTAGTCCGGCATTTGTGACAGACCCCGAGGCCTATTTCCAAGACATAGGCGATAAAATAGCCGGCCAATATATATTCAGCAATCCAAATTTGAATTTTCTTTGTGGTCCCATACAGGCAAAAATAAGGCTGGCTCTCACTCAAAACTATATCCAAGACAGAATTTGGCAATGCACCTTAACAGATGTGGGCAGAAATATGGATGATTTTATGAATAATTTTGAAAACGGCGGTTGGGACAATTTCTTTGAATTAACCCAAAGACAGCAAAACAATCCCATTGGCGCCTATTTGCAGGCCGAAAATGAATTGAATCTGCAAATCGCTACCAGACAAGGGACAAAACAAAAAGAACTTGATTGGGGCAAGGGATTTATGTCTTTTGAGGTTTGCGGGCCAGAAGGAAGAGACCCGAAAGATGGTGTCTGTATTGGTAGAGCGGAAATAGCTACCCCCGGTTCGGTGATAGAAAATAAATTAAATGAAGTTTTGGGTTCAGGAACTAAAAAACTGGAGGCGGCGGATGAGATAAATGAGATAGTAAGCACTCTTTTAAACCAGCTTGTCAGCCAAGTAATTGGCGGTATAGGCAAGGGGTTGAGAGGATTGAGCAGTCCAAGTTCAACAGGTGAAAAATCAATTACAAACCAACTGACCAGCAGCACAGAAGCATCGACGGTTAGTTATTTTGGAGAAACACAAAATACTTCAATATTAGATGAACCTCTACCAACACCACCAGCGGTCGAACCGATAATAGACCAAAATTACCCAGTCTTTACCGGTTGTGACCGAGCAGATCCATCTTGCGTTGCACCATAAAATAATAAATGAAAAGATTTTTAACATTGGGAATATTGCTTGTCGTTTTAGCGGGGGTTTTTATCGCTCCTTTGGGTGTTTCGGCAGCTGAGGGAGATGCGTGCACAACACCCAATGGCAAGCCGGGTATTGTAGCAGGAAATGAGTTTACCGGCTTTGATTGTGTCGAAACAAATACTGCCCTAGGAAAAGCTACCGCACCCACAGGAAATACCATCAATCAAAACGCTGTATCGAGCAGTGGAACATTTTTTGACCCTCTTTTCAAAGTCATCGGTTATATCTTAATGACAATATCGGCTTTTGTTTTAACAATAAGCGGATGGATATTTGACAAGGTAATTGCGTTCACAATACTTGACATGGCAAAAAATATTAATGACCAGGCGGGAGTAGGAGGGGCTATAACCACCGCTTGGGCGACATTACGAGATATCGCCAATATGTGTTTTATATTTGTGCTTCTTTACGCCGCTTTTAAGAATATGTTTGACTACAACATCAGCAACTTCGGTAAAACCGTAAAAGATATAATTATTATAGCTCTGCTCATAAACTTCAGCTTATTTTTTTCAAAAGTGGTTATTGACGCTTCAAATATAGTCGCTATTGGATTTTATAAGTCAATCGTAAATCAATCAGAGTCATCTATATCAAATCAATCCAGGGGTATTTCGACAGGTTATATGAATATGCTTGGGTTACAGACATTTTATGACGCCAAAATGTTAAAAGATTTCAAAGGAGGACCTACCCAAATAATGACCGTCGGAATTATGAGTTCCGTATTTTTGCTAATTACTGCTGTCATATTTTTAATGGTTGGTATAATGTTTGCCGCCCGTTTTATAATTCTCATCTTCCTAATGATACTTTCTCCTCTGGCTTTGATTGCTTATACTATTCCAGCAATGAAAAGCAAATTTGATGAATGGTTGAAGGCCTTAATAGATCAATCATTTTTTGCCCCGCTCTATTTCGCTTTAACTTGGGTGGTTTTTAAACTTGGTAATTCATTAGTCAAAGTAATGCAGGCACAAAATGGAACGGTAACCACAACAACCCAAAGCTGGGCTGATATGACAACAACCCCCCAAGGCACTCTTACCTTAATATTAAATTATGTCCTAATCATCGGCTTCTCCATCGCCGCACTCATTTTCTCCAAACAGATGGCGACAAAAGGCGCCGTGGGCGGATACTTCAAATCTGTCGCTGGGGGAATAGGCACAGGAGTTATAGGTGGCGCTGCATTGGCAGGGAGGAATGTTATTGGGAGAGGATCTGGCTTGGTGTCAGAAAAATATAGGGACAGCTGGTCAAAAAATAGTTTTGGTAGAGCTGGGCTTTGGTTGGCAGACAAGGGAAAGAAGGGGAGTTTTGATGTCAGAGCTACTGAAACATTGAGTAAAGTGCCAGGACTCGGTAAAGAACTTGATATAATGGGCAAAGCCGGAGGTAAAGGAGGATTTGCCAAAGCGGTGGAGGAAAAAGCAAAATCCAAAGCAGTTTATGCCAAAGATGTTTATGGACAGACAAGCGCGGAAAAAGAAGAAGCTGAGGAGCTCAAGAAAAAATATGAGGGTTATATGGATGAAAATGGAAAATGGGTAAAAGGAGCAAAAGGAGTATACGAAGATGCAAAAAAGCCTGAGGAAGAAAAAATTAAAAATAGAAAAAAAGCAGAAACAGAAAAAGCAAAACAGGCAAAAGATGAGGCAGAAAAAGAGGTGGAGGAAAAAGAAAAGAAAGCTAAAGAGACTAAAAATCTAAGATTGCTTGGAGTAGGAAATCCTGCAGATGAAGAAAAAGCCGCAAAAGAACTGGAGGAAGCTAGATTAAAATTACAAAATGTTAAAAGTGCTCATAATTTAGCCATTAAGAGAGAGGAGGCCAAAATTGAAGATTCTGAATATTCAAAAGAAATCCAAGCTCTAAAAACAGAAGCGGATATAAGAAGGGAGGAGTGGGATAAGGTAAAAAATGCTGGTGGGGAAAGACAGAGAGCTTATGCTAAAAGACTTGAGGAAGGCCGATTAAAACAAACTGCAGTTACCGGCGGATTAGGAATGGCGGCTGGAGGACTGATAGGCGGACCAGTTGGTGCTCTTGCCGGAGGAGTAATTGGTGGAGTCATAGGAAGAGTCACTGGAACCTTGCAAGGAAATAAAGAAAGTGCGAGGGCTGTAAGAAAGCAAGCAAAAGAAAAATCTAAAGCAGAAAAATTAGCTGACGCAGCGGTAGAACGCCAGAAAGAACTAGACGAGGAGGATAAAACAAAAGGAACAACAGAAAAAGAAGAAAAACCTCAAGAGAAAAAAGAGGAAAATAAGGAAGAAAAAACAACCTAAATAAAATGGATTACAAAGAAACAATAAAAGAAAGATTGGATGTATTATCTCCTGAATTGAAAGCCTTTGTGCTGGATGAAAATTGGAGAAGAGAAGCGGAAAAAGTTGGCCAGCAATTTAATTTTGACGAAGAAAAATACGCTTTATTTGAAAATGAGGTTTTTTTGGTGCTTTTGTGTTTTGAACCTAAAACCGATTTTGCTGAAAATATAAAAAGGGAATTGGAAATTGATTCAAATGTGGCAGGATTTATTGCCGAAGATGTGGAGAAAAATATTTTTAGCAAAGTGACGAATGAGATTGATTCAATGTGGCAAACAGCAGAGCAAGAAGAAACTCCGACGCAAAGCGGAGTAGGAAATTCGTTTGAACAAATTATTTTAAATCAAGCCAAGGCGATGCGAGTTGCCATTCCGCCAGAAAATTTGCCGATTAAACAAGATGAACCATCAAACTTCGCTGAAGCTACGCTGGACAAGAAAGCTATACATAATTATATAACCGAAAGCGACCCGTATCGCGAGCCAATTTTGTGATTTTTATTCGTAGCAATTCGTTAATTAATTCGTTACTTCGTATATGAGATTTCAAATGCCACAATTTATAGATGTAGAGGATAAAATATTCGGGCCGCTAACCCTGAAGCAGTTTATTTATTTGGCCGGCGGCGCCAGTGTCGGAGTGGTGGCAGTGCTTTTTCTCGGCGTCTTTTTAGGGCTTTTGGTTTCTTCGCCCATTATTATATTGGCGGCGGCTTTGGCTTTTTACAGAATAAACAACCGTCCTTTCGTTCATATCCTGGAATCGGCTTTTAAATACGCTATGAAAGACAAGCTCTATATTTGGAGCAAGAAAGAGCCGGAGGAAACGAAGGTGGAAGCGGAGAAAGGAGGAAGGTACAGCTCGCTGGTAGTGCCAAATTTATCAGGCAGCAAACTTAAAGATTTGAATTGGGAATTGGATGTTAAAAAAAAGGAAGACGAAAAAAATATTGGTGTATAATGTATTTATGTCAAAGAACGCCACACAGGAATTTGTGCCGATAGATGATGTGCGCGATGGCATTGTCATAATGAAAAACGGCGGCATGAGAGGAATTTTAATGGCCTCTTCCATAAATTTTTCTTTGAAATCGGATGACGAGCGCCAAGCTATTCTTTTGCAGTTTCAAGATTTTTTGAACTCTTTGGATTTTTCCATTCAGATTTTGGCCCAATCCAGGCGTCTTGACATCAGACCATATGTCGCTCTTTTGGAAAGCAGATACAAAGAGCAGACAAATGATTTGATGAAAATTCAGATTGAACAATATATGGCTTTTATAAAAAGCTTTACCGAATCCACCAACATCATGACCAAAAACTTTTTTATTGTCATTCCTTATGATGCCGCCATTATTTCTGCAAAAGGCGGTTTTCTGTCAAGTATTGGCGGCAAAAAAGAAAACCAAGAAACAAAGGAAGAAAATTTTGAAGAAAGAAAAAATCAGCTGGAGCAGAGGATGGGGGTGGTGGAGCAGGGATTGGTGAGGTGCGGAGTTCGTGTCGCCAAACTCGGCACTGATGAAGTGGTGGAATTATTTTATAAGATATTTAATCCGGGCGAATCGGAAAAGCCCATCAAAATATAATACGAAAATTATGCGAAAGTTACGAAACAATAACAAAAATTGATACGAAAATAAAAGAAAAGCATTAAAAAATAAAATGGAAACAAAAGCAGAAGAAAATACAAAACCAAAAGTTTACAGCAAGAAGGTTATTTACCCGGAACTTTCATATGCGATAAATGGGATTTTGTTTGAAGTTAAAAAAGAATTAGGTCAATATGCCAGAGAGAAACAATATGGGGATTTAATTGAAAAAAAATTAAAAGAAAATAATATCTCGTACAATAGAGAAATCTCCGTAGGCAATACGGGGAATATTATTGATTTTTTGGTTGATAACAAAATTGTTTTAGAATTAAAAGCTGCTAGATTTATTGTCGGCGATAATTACAGGCAAATACAAAATTATTTGCAACATGCTAAAGTTAAATTGGGTTTATTGGCTAATTTCAGAGAAAAGTTTATGAAGCCGGTAAGAATTATTCGCATCGATTCTGAACAATTTTCGTAGTTTTTCGTTGAGTTCGCATAATTTTCGTATCATATGTTTGATTTTTTAAAAAACAAAAAAAAGGAGGGGAGCTTGACGGCGGTTTCTATTTTACCGAAGTCCATCACCGAAAGCTCCGAACTGGAATTGCGGGATATTCTGGCGCCAAGCGCCTTAAAAGTGAACACCAAAGAGCTTAATTTGGGGGAAAAAGTGGTCAGAAGCTTTTTTGTCATCTCCTATCCGAGATTTTTGTCTGAAGATTGGTTCTCGCCCATCATCAATATGGATAAAATGTTTGATGTTTCCATTTTTATTCATCCACTGGAGACGGCCAAGATTTTGAGAAGTTTTCAAAAAAAGGTGGCGGAAGTTCAGAGCCAAATCAGAATCAGGGAAGAGAAGGGGCTGGTGCGAGACCCCATGCTTGACACCGCTTATCAGGATTTGGAAAATTTGCGCGACCAGCTCCAGCAGGCCCAGGAAAAAATGTTTGAGGTTGGTTTGTATATTTCGGTTTATGCCAACAACACCGAAGAGTTGGATAAAGTGGAATCGGAAATAAAATCGGTAATGGAATCTAAATTGGTCTATGTCAAACCGGCCCTTTTTCAGCAGGAGCAGGGCTTTAGAAGCATTCTGCCCATAGCCGAGGATGAGCTGGCTGTGCATTCAAAAATAAATTCTTCACCTCTTTCCAGTTTATTTCCCTTCATTTCTTTTGACCTCACTTCCGATAAAGGCATTTTGTATGGCATCAACCGCCATAACTCTTCTTTAGTTTTATTTGACAGATTTTCTTTGGAAAATTACAACTCGGTCACTTTTGCCAAAGCCGGCGCCGGCAAATCATACAATGTAAAACTTGAGATATTAAGAACATTGATGTTTGACGCCGAAGTGATTGTGATTGACCCGGAAAATGAATATGAATATATGGCCGAAGCGGTGGGCGGCCGTTATTTCAATATTTCCCTGAATTCCGACCACCATATAAATCCTTTTGAACTGCCAATTCCCGCCGAAGATGAGTCAACAGCTTCGGTCCTGAGAAGCCAAATTATAAATTTAGTCGGCCTCTTCAGAATAATGATGGGGGGGCTTTCAGCTGAAGAAGACGCCATTATTGACCGGGCCATCACTGAAACTTACGCCCTTAAAGATATTACGGTTGATTCCGATTTTAAAAATGTGGAGCCGCCATTGCTTTCCGATTTTGAAATGGTGTTGAGCGGCATGGAAGGAGGGGAATCTTTGGCCCAAAGATTGTCCAAATACACCAAAGGCACTTGGTCAAATTTTATAAACCGGCCTTCCAATATAGACATCAATAAAAAGTTTATAGTTTTCTCCATCAGAGATATGGAGGACGAGTTGAAACCAGTGGCCATGTATATCGTCACTCACTATATCTGGAACGCCATCCGGCGAGAATTAAAAAAGAGATTGTTGGTGATAGATGAGGCGTGGTGGATGATGAAGTCCGAAGATACCGCCTCTTTCCTTTTGTCCTTGGCCAAAAGAGGCAGAAAATATTATTTGGGTTTAGCCACCATCACCCAAGATGTTGACGACTTTTTGAAATCTCCATACGGCACACCGATTATAAGCAATTCAAGCATTCAAATTTTACTCAAACAATCGCCGACGGTTATAGACAGATTGCAACAAGTTTTTAATCTGACGAACGAAGAAAAATATTTGCTTTTGGAATCGGGAGTGGGTGAGGGCATCTTTTTCGCCGGCCTGAAACATGTGGCCATAAAAATAATAGCCTCTTACACCGAAGACCAAATCATCACTTCCGACCCCTCCCAAATTTTAGCTATGAAAAAGCAGAAGAAGGACTTAGAGGGGAAATAATAAAAAATGGAAGAAAAAAAGGAAAGAGTAAAAAAGTGGATGGGTATTTGTATGATAATAGTGGCTTTATTTGTTGACGGTATGCAAGCGCTTTTATTTTTTTTAGGGCCAATTACATCCGTCGCGGCATATTTTGGTTTCTGGGTTTGGTTTAAAATACTGGGAGTCTCCTTTACCGCCAGTCCAAAAAAATTTGGCGCCATGGGAGCTACCGCGCTGGGAGAGCTTTTCCTCGGCTTCCTGCCTGTTTTCACAGCCGGCATAGCCGCAGTAGTTTTTATGACTATGGCGGAAGATAAGGGCGGTATAATTGGAAAAGCGGCCGGAATGGCTCAAGGAAAAATTAAATCTTAGCAGAAGATAATTTCATTATTTCATCCTTTACTTTTGTCGGATTGGGGATTTGGGAGAATTTGAATTTTTCTTCAGTACCGGCGGTTTGAATTTGCAGATTACCGAACTTGAGAAAGGTTTGAACGACACCCTCTGTTTGAACGGAAATATCTTGTATGCGTGTGATATGAAGTTCTGAAATAGTTCTGTTGAAAAATCCATGCTGGGTGCTATCTATAATCCGACGGTCAGTCACAATCCAAACATCCAAAGTGTACATGGTGAGAGCATAAAAAATTCCAGACCATATAAAAAGGTACCAGACACTGGAGACAAAAAGGAAAAGGCTTAAAAGATTGTTTGCATGCAAAAAAGACGAAAATACGATGCCAACGGCTATGGGTATTAAAATAAGAATGGTGAAGAAAACCAAACGCACGATAATAAAAAAGGGATGGCGGCGGATAAGCAAAACAACTTCTTCGGTGGTTTCCTCACCTTCAAAGTGATTCTTTGATTCCTTAAAAATGTTTAAAATTGATTTCAATATCATAATGAATAGGTGGTGTTAAAAAATAATTTTAATAAACCTGATAGCTGATCTTTTAAAGAATTGAGGTCAAGGCCAGCAAAAAGCACGGTGCTGGCAAAAAACAAACAAATCAGCCCCAGGAAGAAAATCGCCGCTATTTTTTTTGGCTGGGTGCCTATGCCAAAACGAGCCAAGTGATAAAGAATGGTAAAATTAAATACCCAATAACCGAGCAAAACCAGCAGAATAGCGGCATAAAAAACAAGCTTGATAGAAATAAGATTCATATAATCCATACTATACAATATACGATATTATCAATTTTTCTTTTTGGCCAAAATCACCAGCAACACAAAACCGATCACTATAAGAACCCCTAGTATGTATCCAATTAACATAGTATTTTGAATATTATTCATAATTTATAACTAATTTTTGTTTATATAATCTGACAACAATATATTGGCCCCGAAGCAGAAAATTGAAGACATTGCCCCACCTAAAATCATCCAAAAATCTGCCGGACCGGATAAAAGTGGTTGTACAAATACCGCCGCAAAAAGAACCTGGCCAATATCCCTGCTTACTTCACCAAAAGCTTTTATTTTGTTTGAAGTCAAAACAAACATTAATCATATTATATCAAAACATCTAATCTTTTCCTATCAACATTTTATATTGACAGGGTTGCGGGGGGGGGGATAGAATTGAAATATTAAAATTAATTTAATAAAATGAAAAAACTTTTTCCGATTTTTTTCATCCTTTTGACTGTCGTTCCAATTTTTGCTTCAGCCGACACAATTTCAGAATTACAAGCTAAAATTGCCAATCTTTTGGCTCAAGTTAAGCAACTGCAAGCTCAGCTATCTCAAGCGCAAGGCCAGCAGTCAACAAAATGGTGCCACACATTCAATGCAGATTTGAAAATTGGAGATGGTGGTGATGAAATAACAGCGCTTCGAAACGCGCTCGTCCTTGAGAATTTTAGTGTCACACGAGAAGGTGGAGATAAAGGAGGAAATTCATTTGATGAGTATATCGCGTCGGCGGTAAGCACCTTTCAACAAAAATACAGAAGTGAAATTTTAACACCGGCCGGACTTGCTTCCCCGACTGGTTATGTCGGAGGCCGCACTCGCGCCAAATTAAATGCTATTTATGGATGTAGAAACGCAATTCCTGTTATGGCTACCCCGCCTACAACCACAACAACCGCAAAGATTGGTATGACTTCTTACATTGGTGATATGGGTATGAAAGGGGGACAAGATGTGGCGCAAGGACAAAATGCCAATTTTTATTGGGCAATATTTGGCAGACCAGAAGATTCTCAGCTCACTTATGCGACAATCCAGCTCACAAATTCGTCTGGCGAAACAATAATACGAACAATAACAACAAACGCCACAAACAATTTTTCAGTTTCCCCAACTTATAACAATTTTACTTGGGTTGTGCCGACCGACTTACCGATTGGTCATTATGGAGTAAAAATTTCTTACACTGATTATGTAAGTGGGGTTGGTAAAGTTCCGGTATTTAAATGGATTGGTATAGGGCAAGGTTTGGAAGTTTTGAATAGCCAACCCGCAGATCCAATTATTGATTTCTTTTCAGTAAATACAGAGCAACAATTTTCCTTATCGGCACGCAATTTCAGCACCATAACCTTACAAGCGCAGTGCGGAAATTTTGTCGCTTCCTTGCGTTCTGCTGATGCCACAACTCTTTCTTATCCAACGGGAGATGCGTCAATCTGCAACGCGCCACAGTATTACCATAAATCTAATATAAACACAGACCAATTTATTACCAATGCGCCATTGAATTTGTGGAACGCGCAGGGAGTATTAGATGGGCAAACAACATTTATTTCTAATCCCACCAGAAACAGCGGGAGTGCCGTTCTTATCGTAAATGTTTGTAACACAGCAGGTAAATGTGTTCAGCAATCGGCCGCGTTTATAGTTTACCCAAAGGGATAAAATAAAAATGATCTCGTTATTCTAGCATTTTTCTGGTGTTTTCACTGCCGCTTTTATATCTCCTGTCTTTCCAAAATTAATTTTGTGCACAAAGTGCAATGCCAAAATCTACTACTGGGTGATATAATAGTAAAAATGCCTAACAAATTTACAAAAATTTTGGTAGTAGCAGTGATGGCAAGTTTTGGAGTAGCAGTTTTGCCCATTGTTTCTTTTGCCCAAATAAATATCAATGTGCCTTTTGCGCTCACCAATGAGTTGGGAGTGGAAATAATACCCACATATCCCAGACCCAACGAGCCGGTCTTTATAAATTTGACTCTCTATACGGATGATCTGAACTCTGCCGATATTTTTTGGTACAAAGACGGCAAGAATGTTTTAAGTGGCAAAGGAGAAATAAGATATTCATTTAATGCCGGCGCCGTTGGTGAAGAAACCAAAATAGAAATAAGAATTAATCTTTTAAGCGGCGCTTCTTTTTCAAAAGCTTTTACTTTAAACCCGGCCAGCATTGACCTGGTTTGGGAAGCCAGTTCGTATGTGCCGCCATTTTATAGGGGCAAGGCCTTGCATCCGAGGCAAGGCGTTTTGAAAATTGTGGCCCTGCCGGAATTCGTCAAAAACGGCCAAAGAATATCCCCGGCGAATTTAATTTACAATTGGTCAAATGATGTTGAAGCCTATCAAAGCCAGTCCGGCTATGGCAAAAATGTTCTTGTTTTAGATGGGTCAATCTTGGGTAGAAGCGAGAGTGTGGAAGTTTTGGCGACCGATCCGGTAAACAACTTAGTCGCTCAGAGTTTTATAGATATTTCGCCTACTGATCCACAAATAATTTTTTATGAAAACAACCCGTATTACGGCCCCCTATTTGATTCTGCCATCATCGGCTCGTTTGATTTAAAAACAGATGAAGTGCAAATTTTAGCGGCGCCATATTATTTCACCAAAGAGAGCGGCGGCTTGTTAAAATATGAATGGCGATTGAATGGCGCCTCGGTGTCAAATCTTTTGGGCTCCAGAACCGCTATTTTTAGAAAACCGGAAGGCGAGAGCGGGAGGTCTTCCGTTTCTTTGCAAGTGGAAAACACAAACAGAATCTTGCAACAAGCGGATGATAATCTTCAAATAATATTTAAAAATTGAAAGATTAAAAGATGGAAAGATTAAAAATAAAAAAAATAGGAATATTAATTATATTAACAGCGATTTTTTTGCCGACACTTTTGGCAATAGCGGTAGAAGATCTTTCTTACACTGTTTTAGCGCCATTACCGGGAACAACAGAAAAATGTGATGTTTCTAAACCTGATGACCCCGCCTGCA
The DNA here is from genome assembly GCA_038056395.1 of Patescibacteria group bacterium. GTDB lineage: Bacteria > Patescibacteriota > Minisyncoccia > Phycocordibacterales > WO2-35-19 > WO2-35-19. The sequence goes on from JBBUFS010000002.1 coordinate 24,067, forward strand.
AAACAACCCTAGAAAAATATATACCAGATATGTTTAAACTAGCCATAGGTTTAGCGGCTGTGGCGGCAGTGTTGATGATTGTTATTGGCGGTTTTCAATATATGTCTACCGACGCCATTATGAAAAAAGAAGACGGCAAGAAAAGAATCCAGAATGCGGTTTATAGCTTGGTTCTAGTTATAGCCGCTTGGCTTATTTTAAATACCATCAATCCAAATCTTTTAAACATTAATTTGAATATAGAGACAGTAACTACAAAAGCCCCCAAAGGCGTGTTGGGCGGAGAATTATCGGCTGGTACTGGAAAAGCATTGCCTTGGTATTCTCTTACCTCAGCTCAAGTGAGTATGAACAACGCAATGAAAGCAGACTTGGAAAATAATTATCATATAAAAGTTAATGCCGGACCCTGTACAACGCAAGGACAAGTCACCGGCTGTACAAATCTTGTTGGTATGACAGCGACAACATTTAAGGGTGTTACCGATTTGAAAAAAGCCTGCGGCGGCGACAGCTGTTATGTGGAAATTAAAGGTGCCACTGAGGGCGGCCACGCCTCGCATGGCCCAAATTTGGCACCTATAGATTTAGGATTCAGTAGCAATTTGGATAAATACATAATAGATAACAAAATAAAGGAGCCTCAACAGACATCATTAGGTCCGGTTTACACAAGCAAAGTGGGTAATAGAAATGCCACTTTCTTAAAAGAATCGGATCATTGGCATGTTGTATTTGAATAAAATATGAGCAAAAAAATATTATTGATAATAGGAATACTGACGGTGGTGGGCATAGCGGTGTTTTTGATTTTGGGTTCACAACCGGCATTGGGACCGGGGGAGAGCAGGGTGGGCTTTTCAATTAGAGATTATTTGCCTTTTGGTAAAAGTGAAGATCTGGGGACAAGTGGCACAACGACTGAAATAAATACTGGGGAAAATTCATCAGCTGACGGACTGTCAAATATTCAGACAAATCAACCAACACAAAGACTGAGAAAAATATCAAGCGAGCCGGTGGCCGGAGCGGTTATTTTTAACACCGGAACGACAAGTGTTGTTAGGTTTGTTGAAAAAGGCACGGGAAATGTTTACGAGGCAAGGTCTGATTCCATCGCTGTCGCCAGACTCACCAATACCACTATTCCAAAAATAGTAAGGGCTTTTTGGCTGCCAAATGGCTCTGGATTTTTAGCCCAGACTTTGGTGCCGGAGAGCGAAATTATAGAAACCAATTTTGTAAAATTAAACAAAAATACGGCCAGCACTACCGTTGAAAATTTGACTCCGTTTGGCACCACTATCGGCAAATTACCGACGGGCATAAAAGAAATCGCCATAAAACCCGATGGCTCAAAAATTTTTTACTACACCATAAACGGTTCTTATTCAAATTGGTTTATTTCAAATCCTGATGGCACTAACGCTGTTTCTGTCTTCTCCCACCCCCTGACAGAATGGCTGCCAAAATGGTTTTCCGCCAATATTATAACCATGCAAACCAAAGGAAGCTCCGAAACTGTCAGCTACAGCCATTCATTTGATGTTTCAAGCAAAATTTTCAAAAAAGTTGGAGTTAACGCGGTTGGCATATCTCCTCAAACAAACACGTTGGCAGAAAAATGCGTTCAGGCAACAAAAGAGAAAAGTCTCACCCTTTATTGTGCCGTGCCGAGCTATCTGCCGAGCGGCAATTATCCGGATGTTTGGTATAAGGGGCTTGTTTCCACGGAGGATTTCATAGAAAAAATAGATATAAATAACGGCATTTTTTACAACATCGCCGATATCTCTTCTCTGTCCGACCAAAAAATTGATGTGGTTGATATGTTTCTCTCTCCCGACGAGTCCCATCTCATCTTTCGCAATAAAATAGACGGTTATTTGTGGCTGTTGAGGATTACAGAATAAAAAGCCAAAGATGACCTTTGAAGAAAATTTCCAAAAAGGTCATCTTTGGCTTTTTATGTGGTATTATACTGCCATGAAAGAAGATTTATTAAAGAAACTAAACGAGTACTTTAAGGAAAGGGGGGATATTTCCTTTGCTTATCTATTTGGCTCTGTTGCCAAAAACCAATCACACACAGAGTCCGATGTGGATATCGGAGTGTATTTTACGCCAGCCACTCGTAGATTAGAATATGAGTCAGAGAACCGTTATTCTGGAGAAAGCGAGGTTTGGAGCGATCTTGATCGTCTCGTTGGACGGCATGTTGACATGGTTGTTTTGAATCGCGCCCCCTCCACCCTTTTTTCTGCCGTTTTAGAAGAAGGGCGGTTGATTTTTTCAAAGAATGATAGATTGCCAACGAGATTATCCGGCGCCATATCTGACTTGGCGGAAGAGTTTAGGAATTTTATTTCCGATTTCGTTAAAATAAAAGAGCGTTCAAAATCAATTACACCAAACGATAGAGTTCGGCTTGAAAGAGTTATGGATTTTATCCAAGACCAAATTCCTGATTTCAAAATTTTTGCTGATATTGACCAAAAACATTATGAACGGGATATATCCGTAAAGAGAAACATTGAGCGTTGGGCCGAAACGCTCGCCAATGCTTCAATTGATATTGCAAAAATTTTGATTGCTTCAAAAAAGAGGCCGATTCCTCAAACCTATAAATCTATCATGAAAGAGCTGGCTTTTCTGGACAATTTTGATGAAGATATTGCGGCCAAGCTGGCCAAGTTTTCGGATATGAGAAATATTTTGTCGCACGAATACCTTGATTTAAGATTTGCTGTCATTGAAGAATTTGTCAAAGAGGGTGAACCGCTCTATAATTATTTATTAAAATACGCTAAAAGCGTAATGGAATTAGAACGTTAACATTAATTTAATTTTATGAATATAGCTCAATATCTTGTGGCAAATGCCTACTCCGCTTTCTCTCCCGCTCTTAACGCAGCCAGCGCTTGCAATGTAAACGGCCAACCAGTTGAATGTCCGCAGTTTTTAAACACTTTGGGATTTGCTTTGCCTTTGGCAATTCTGGTAGTGGTTGTTATTATGATCGCGGCCGTTTGGAAAGTATTTACCAAGGCCGGACAGCCTGGGTGGGCCTCAATTGTTCCCGTCTACAACATGGTTGTCATGCTCCAAGTGGCAAAGAAGCCGATATGGTGGGTAATCCTTGGATTTATTCCGTTCGTAAATATTATCATCGGACTTATAGTGCTGTATGGATTGGCTCAATCTTTCGGGAAAGGGGTTGGATTCATGCTTGGTCTTATTTTCCTACCTTTTATTTTTTATCCGGTTCTCGGTTTTGGCGGAGCGCAATACAGATTTTCCAATCCGGCTAATTTTTCACAGCAATCAGCATGATTACAGCAATAATTATTTCAGTTCTTGTCCTTATAATTCTGTGGGTGATTTTTTCCTACAATCACCTCATAACTTTGGTCAATAAAACCAAAGAGGCTTGGTCAGATATCGATGTCCAGCTCAAACGCCGATACGATCTCATTCCTAATCTGATAAGCACCGTAAAAGCTTACGCTTCTCACGAAAAGACCGCTCTTGAAAATGTAACGAAAGCCCGAGCATCTGCAATCGGCGCACAAAATATTGAAGAAAAAGGCAGAGCTGAAAATATGCTCGGCAGCGCTATCAAATCTCTTTTTGCTGTGGCCGAAGCTTATCCAGACCTTAAAGCAAATCAAAATTTTCTGGCTTTGCAGGGAGAACTTTCCGATACGGAGAATAAAATTCAAATGTCTCGCCGCTTTTACAATGGCAATGTGCGTGATTTGAACACAGCCATTCAGGTATTCCCCGGAAATATTATCGCCAAATTGTTTAATTTCTCAGCTATGGAATTTTTCCAGCTTGAAAACGAATCGGCCAGGCGGCCAGTTGAAGCTAATTTCTGATAATATGAAGAAAGTATTTTTTCTACTCCTATTTTTTGTGGTTTCATTAGGGGGCGCGTATTCTATTGCCCAAGCGCAAAATCAAACCCTGCCACAGGAAGCGATTGTCTCTTTTGTTTCCAATATTGCCGTAAACACCGATAACTCCATAGAGGTGGCGGAGACAATTGTATATAATACTGGACCATTAGCTCATCATGGAATATATCGGGATATTTACCTTTATTCTTCCCAAAACAGAAAAATAGAAATACAAAATGTTTCTGTTACTGACGAAACCGGAAATCCGTACATGTTCCAAATTTCTGATTCAGGCAGTAATTTTCAAATAAAAATTGGCGATCCGAATACTACATTCACTGGACAAAAAACTTATGTAATAAGATATCTCGCCACAAAAGCCATGGCTCAATTTGATAGCTTTGACGAAATTTACTGGAATGTAACAGGTAATGACTGGGGCATGCCGATATATCAAACTCAAGTTTCTGTAGTTCTGCCTTTGGGGACGAACATGCTGCAATCTTCTTGCTACTACGGACCTAGGGGCAGCACCAACCAATGCGGACAAGGCATTGGTTCAAACGGCGTTTATTCATTCAATTCTCCTTCAACACTCAATCCTGGAGACGGGATCACGGTGGCTGTGGGTTTTCCAAAAGGGTTCGTGACCTCATATTTTGTATCAGACGCGCCTTCTGATTTTTTGGATAAATATTGGAGATGGCTTGTTGCGGCAATTCTGCCAATCCTAACTCTCATTTTTTCACTACTCTATTGGCATAAAAAAGGCAGGGACGCTAAAGGCACGGGCACTATTATTCCTCAGTATGAAGTTCCGAATGATTTAACTCCCGTGGAAGTCGGCGGTATTGTTAATGAGAAAGTGAAAGTGGAAGACATTTCTTCTGAAATAATCTATCTGGCTACCAAGGGCTATTTAAAAATTAGTCAGCTGGAGAAAAAATTTATAGGGCTTATTAAACAGACCGATTACGAACTTACTAAATTAAAGGAATCATCTGACCTGCAGAATGATTTTGATAAGAATTTGATGGATGCCCTTTTTAAGAGTCGCTCAGAATTTCTTAGTCTGGTCAAATCCAGAGGTTTTAAGAAATTGCCCAAAATTATCGGATCAATTGTAGAAAGTTTATCTGGTGTTGATTTGGATAGTCCTCAAAATGAAAATCAGGTAAGGCTATCGCAATTAAAAAATCATTTTTATTACAGAATTCCAGAGATCACAGAACCAACATTAGACGCTTTGCTCAACAAAGGTTATTACAAAAATCTAGGAAGAATGAAAACGGTTGGTAACAGAATATTTTTGATCGGCTTTATGTCAATCTGGGCGTCTTTGTTTTTTGGCGGCATAATCGGAGCTTTTGTTTTGAAGGGAAACCCGTTTCCCATGATGGTTGGAATATTTTTATCAATTATTATTTATGCCATAATCTCCTACTTTAGTCCGGCAAAAACTGAAAAAGGCACTCTGGCTAAAGAACACATACTTGGATTGAAAGAGTATTTGCAAATCGCCGAAAAGGATCGCCTTGAATTTCATAACGCGCCGGAGAAAAAACCGAAAGTATTTGAAAATCTTTTACCTTACGCCATGGTCTTGGGGGTGGCAGATGTCTGGGCAAAAGAATTTGAGGGAATGTACACGACCCCGCCTTCTTGGTATTCGGGGCCAGCCGGTTCAGCTTTTAGCGCAATGGCATTTGCTCACAGTATGTCTAATTTGGTCTAAAGCCCTTTTAAGCAGTCTGTTTTCTCAGAATCTCTGTGGCAATCTTTT
>JBBUFS010000003.1:0-71591 GCA_038056395.1 Patescibacteria group bacterium
ACTACTCATCAAACCTTACCCAGGCTCAAAACGAGTAGTTCTTTTTCTTGTACTTATATTTCTTGGTATGTCAACGAACTCTAAAACACTCCCTTATGGGGAGTGTTGCCCATTATATTCATTTTGTAACGCAAGTCAAGTTTGTTGTGGAGAAGCTGTTTGCATAAGACCAGCTTTTGCTTTGGATAATTCTCTGTAAACATAAACGGTGGCAAGGACGGTTAGCGGAACAGTTATCAAAAGTCCCACCCCGAACAAGATTAATCCCAACAAATTTACAAGCGCCAAAACTATCCAGAAGAAAAATAAATGCCAAAAACTTCCTTTAGTTATAGCATAACTTTCTTTCATAGATGCCACTGGTCCCAATTTGGTGTCCACTACGATGATAGGTGAAAAAGAAAACCTGACAGCCCAAATTATGCCTGGAATTATGAGAAGTATTAAACCACCCAAAACTGCAAGCGACATCAATATTGATACTCCAAGATATCTCCAAAAGGTCTTGTATTCTTGAAATATTTCTGTAAACTTCGGGCTTTCTCCATCATGAATTCTTAGAAATATTTTAGTATAGCCAATCCTTATAATTATCAAAAATACTACAAGCGCGAAAGCAAACAACCACCCCAATACCATATCTTCTTTGCCAGTTAAAGATCCTACCGCTACCATAAGAAGTGTGGTTAAGAGACTGATTTCTAAATTTGCCTTAAATTTTTCCCAGCCAAACTTTAATGATTCTTTTATTGAAAACATAAATTTTAATTAAAAATTTATAGACTATGTTAATATGATCCCATATGCATAAAAAGAAATCAAGCAACCCAGCCTTCGCTACCCCCTTCGCACAAGGCTACGGAGGGTCAAAGAAAGCTATGGCGGGCAAGAGGAAATTAACAGGTATTATAAAAATTACGGCTAAACCGATTGGTTTTGTTATAATTGAAGGAGAAAAAGATGACATTATAGTTTTTGAAGAAAACTTAAACTGCGCGCTTGATAAAGATGAAGTGGAAGTAGAAATTATAGGTAAAGATCGGGATAGAAAAAAGGGTAGAATCATTAAAATTATAAAAAGAAATAAAATAAATTTTGTAGGCACGATAGAAAAATTGGGACAAAGTTTTGTTTTTGTACCAGATGATTTTAAATTTTACAAAAAAGTTGATATTGGCCCGATGTCGGACTTCGGGCAGATTGAAGAAGATACAAAAGTTTTAGTAGAAATAAATTGGACAAACCCCAACCCCAATCTCAATCCAAAAGGCAAAATTATTTCTATAATCGGCAAAAGGGGCGAGCATGAGACGGAGATGCAATCTATACTTTTGGATAAAGGCATTCTTTACAATTTTTCTCCCGAGGTTGAAAGAGAAGCGGAAAAAGTGGCAAAGGGCGTCTTTGAAATGCCCCAGTCCCAAAAGACGCCCTTTGCCACTTCAGACAGACGAGATTTTAGAAATATAACCACTTTTACTATTGACCCCAAAGATGCCAAAGATTTTGACGACGCACTTTCTTATGAAGATTTGGGTGATGGCAAGATTAGGGTGGGTGCACACATTGCCGATGTTTCTCATTTTGTAAAACCCGGCACGGCTCTTGACAGAGAAGCTCGGGAGAGAAGTTTCTCAACTTATTTGGTGGACAGGACTATACCCATGCTTCCTGAAATTTTAAGCAACGGCCTTTGTTCTTTAGTGCCTAATGTGGATAGGCTAGCCTTTTCCGCTGTTTTTGATATTGAAAAAGAAACTGGCAAAATCTTGGACAGATGGTTTGGCAAAACAATAATAAATTCTAATAAAAGGTTTAGTTATGAAGAGGCGCAGGAGGTACTAACCTCACCCCTCGCTGCGCGTGGTCCTCTCCTTGTTCAAGAGAGGGAAGGCGCGGAACTCGAGGTTGGTGGTATTCCCTCCCCTGATCAAGGGGAGGGTGGCCGGAGGCCGGGTGGGGTTTTGAAAGATGCTTTGCAAAATCTCAATCGCATCGCCAATATTTACAGAGCCGAAAACAAAAAGAACGGCGCCATAGAATTTGAAACAGATGAAGTTAAGTTTGAATTGGATAACGAAGGTAAGCCTATTAGAATTTATAAAAAACCGCGACTGGACACAATGAAAATGATTGAGGAGTGGATGCTTCTGGCAAACAGAGAAGTGGCTAAATTTATAAGTGACCCCACTTCGCGAAAGCTACGCGGGGCAAGCAAAATAGCAGGTGCTGGCATATTCCGTGTCCACGCACTGCCAAAAATGGAAAGAATTCAAGAACTGGCAATTTTCGTCAGAGCTTTGGGACACGATCTGCCTATTACAAACGGCGAAGTGTCGGCTAAAGATATAAATATTTTACTTAAACAAATAGAAGGCCATGCTTCAGAATCTCTCATTAAGACGGCAACTATTCGTAGTATGGCCAAAGCTGAATACTCAACAAAAAACATAGGCCACTTTGGTTTGGCTTTTGAATATTATACCCATTTTACTTCTCCCATCCGCCGCTATCCAGATTTAATGGTTCATAGAATTTTGTCTAGATATTTGGATAACGAACAAATTCCTAAAAATGAATTTGCTAAGTTTGAAAAGATTGCCCAGGAAGCCAGTGAAAAAGAAATAATAATTCAAGAAGCCGAGCGCGAAAGCATCAAATACAAACAAGTGGAATTTATGCAAAATAAAATCGGAAAAGAATTTGATTGTGTTATTTCCGGCGTGACAGAATGGGGTATGTATGTCGAAGATCCCGAGACTAAAGTTGAGGGATTAGTGCGTATTAAAGATCTCGATGACGATTATTACAAACTTGATCAAAAAAATTACGCTATTGTCGGCGAGCGCACCAAAACCAAATTTTCTCTCGGCGACTCTATCCGTGTCAAACTAATCTCTGCCGACCTCACTCGCAAAACTCTTGACTTTAAATTGGTTTAATTTATTTCGCTACTGCAACTGCCTCATCGAACGCTATTGATAATAATCTTGATACCCCATCTCTACCCATAGTAATACCATAAATCACACCGGCGCGGGACATTGTTTCGCGGTTGTGGGTGATGAGTATGAGCTGGGAGATGCGCGAGAGCGACTCAATCATATCACCGTATTTTTTGGAGTTGGCTTCGTCAAGCGCCGCATCGGTTTCGTCTAGAATAATAAAAGGCGGCGGATTGACTTGAGAGACGGCAAAAAGCAAAGCGATTGATGTCAAAGCTCTCTCGCCGCCAGACAACATTTCCAGTCCTTTTGTTCTTTTTCGCGGTAATGAGACGTCTATCTCGATTCCCGCCTCTCCCACTTCGTCCTGTATTTCATCAGGACTTCGCGGGACAAGTTCCTCTTCGAACTCTGTGATTTTATTTCTCTTTTTCTCACTCTTTATAACTTTTAATGTAGCATTGCCACCATCAAACATCAAAACAAAAAAATCTTGAAATTTTTCATTTATTTTTTCTATACCTTGCTTGAATTCCACATCCAGTTTTTCTAAAAGTTCTTTTATAAGAATTTCCAAAGACTCAGCCGATTTTTTCAAATCTTCTAGTTCTTTTGATAAAAACTCATCTCTTTCCAGAGTTTCTCGATATTCTTTAGTTACTTCAACACCACCAGCACCTCCCAACTCCTCAAGCCTTATTTTCATTTTCTCCAACTCCTTTCTTTTTTCGAGTTGGAGATCCCGCGAAGCTTCAGCGAAGTGGGATTCGTCCGTATCAAGTTCATCATTTTCAAACCCAATAATAGCCGTCCCCAATAACACCCCGCCTTCTTGAATTTCTCTTTTCCAATCATTCTCTTCTATCGCCAGTCGGTGTTCTTTTTCTTTTATAAATTCTATTTTGTTTCTAAATTCGCTTTGCTCGGCGCTAATTCTAAAAATATTTTTTTCAGCATCTCTTTCTGTATCTTTTTCCTTTTCAATAGAATTTTTTATTTCGTTGTATTTAAAATCGAGCTCTAAAAGTTTTTTATCTATTTCCAATATTTTTTCCTCAAATTTTATTTTATCTTTTTCCAAATCTATTTGTAATTTTTCCAACTTTTCTAAATTTTCTTGCCCTGAGCCTGTCGAAGGGTATAATCCTGTTTTATGCTTGCCTATGAATTCCCTTATTTTTTGGATTATTTTTGTGATTTCCAAATAGGCCGATATTTCTTTCTCCAATTCTTCCACTTCCTTAAGTGGCACCATTTTGCTTTCTTCTGATCTCATTTCTGTCTTTATCTTTTCCATATTTCTCTGGTTGGCCGATATTTCCCCCTCTGTTTTACCCATCTCCCTATAAAGTTTGTCCTTGTTTTCTCTCTCTTCTTTTATTTTATTTTCAACCTTTATCAAATCCTGACTTTTCTCATCTTTTTTTGATGACTTATCTAAAATTTCCTTGGCCTTATCCATTTCTTTTTCAAGCTGACGCAATTTCTCGGCCAGTGGTTTTCTTTCTGTTTCTATTTTTTCTTCTTCTGCTTCCAAATAAATTTGCTCGCGTTTCAAATATTCCCTATAAAATTTTGTGAGCTTTACTCTAAGTTCTTCAGCTTTCTCAACTTTTTCCACTTGTTTTTTGAGAAATTTTATATGGGGCGCTATTTCCCTCCTTAACGACTCTACTTGTTTTATATTTTCTTCCGTTTTCAGTAATTTTCTCTCACTTTCTTCTCTTTTATACTGGTAAATTTTGAGTCCCAAAGCGTCTTCTATTATTTCTTTTCTTTCCTTGATATTGGCTGAAAGTATCCTGTCAGCTTCTCCCTGTGAAATTATATGGTGTCCGGAAGCGCCTATGTGGGCCTGCGACAGCAGTTCAATGATATCTTTCAATCTTACCAATGAACCATTTAAATAATACTCATTACCGCCATCTCTGTTGACTATTCTTTCTATAATTAACTCTTCAAAATCCAGTTTGTTATCTTTAATGTTGAAATTATTTTTTGTATTATCAAAAACAAGCTTTACTACAGCTCTGTTAGAACGGCTCATCTCGGATGAGCCGTTCCATATCAAATCTTCACCGCGCTTGCCGCGCATTGACTTCACGGACTGTTCTCCTAGGGCAAAACGAAAAGCCTCGGCAACATTGCTTTTGCCGCTTCCATTTGGTCCTACGATAGCCGTGATGGGCGATTTAAAATTTAGTTCTGTCTTTTTAGCAAAACTTTTAAACCCGCTTATCTCCAAACTTTTTAACATACAAACATTTTACCAGTTTTTTTCTTTCAAAGCATTTCTGGCGGCGGATTGTTCGGCACCTTGTTTAGAGTCACCTTCGCCTTCGGCTACTATTTTTTCACCAACAAAGACGGCGACGGTGAATTTTTTATCATGGTCAGGGCCGATTTCTTTTATAGTTTTGTATGACGGGGTTGTTCCCTCTATATCCTGCGCTTTTTCCTGGAATTTGCTTTTGGCGTCTGCCCAAAGTTCTTCTTTCACTACTTGATCTGTCATGGGGGCGATATGCTCCAAAATAAAACCTTTTGCCTTTTCATAACCTAAGTCAATATAAATAGCTCCGATAATTGCTTCTAAAGCGTTAGCCAATATGTATTGTCGCGCTCGGCCTATATCTTTGGCTTCACCTCGGGAGAGAAACAAATAATCATTGATATTTAATTTTTTAGCCACCTCAGCGCAAGTTTGGGCATTAACCAAAGCGCTACGAATAGAAGTCATATCTCCTTCGTTTTTGTTAGGATATTCATCGTATAAATAATGGGTAATAACAAGTTCAAGCACCGCATCACCCAAAAATTCAAGCCGCTCATTGTGCTTGCCCTTTAAATTTTTATGTTCATTCAAAAAAGAGCGATGAGTGAACGCTTGTTTTAGTATTTCTTGATTATTAAATTTTATTCCTATCCTTCCTTCAAATTCTGAAAAATCTTTTTCGTTCATAAACTTTGTACTTTTAACTTTTAACTAACAGATTTATGGCTTTGGTCACTATAGGCAAAATATCATCATAAAAATTCAAGTCAAGTATTTCCACTAATTTAAACCACTTAACATCATCAAGTCCGCCTTTCTTTTCTTTGTTTTCAAGAGTTAAGTCTTCAAACGGCGCTTCAGCTAAAAAGTATACAATATGTTTTTTTAATTTGCCCTTTTCCGGATGAAAAGTCTCGTAGCTATTTTCACCAAGGCGATCTTTCGGCTTTATTTCTATGCCAAGTTCCTCTTTGGCTTCGCGCACAACAGCTTCTTTTTCACTCTCTCCTTCTTTTAATTTCCCTTTAGTCAGAGTCCAATGGCCGAAAACATCATGGACTAAAGCCACATAGACTTCTCCTTTATGGCGAGCATAAACAACCGCCCCAACCAAAGTTTCCTTGGTGACCGGTTTTTGGTCGGCGCTTTTTGCGTCTTTGCCTGGTTCGCCCATTTCCTTGTAGACAGCGCCAAGAACGCCGTTGACAAACTTGCCGCTGGTTTCTCCGCCAAATTTCTTAGCCAGTTCTATGGCTTCATTGATAGCTACTTTGGGCGGCACTTGTTCCCTGTCGGCGAATAGAAGCTCGTAAAGGCCGAGGCGCAGTATATTCCTGTCCATTACGCTTATTTTTTCAATGGGCCATTCGGGAGCGGCTTTGGTGATAACATTGTCAAGGTCTTTTTGCTTGGAAATTACTCCATTCAAAAGACTTTTCATAAAATGCTCGGATTGAACGCCGGGAGCAAATTCCAAAGTATCTCTCGTCAGTACTTCGTCGGGATTTATTTTTTGACCGCTAAAATCCCACTCGTAGAGAGTTTGAAGAACTGTTGATCTTGCAAGGTGCCGATTAGCCATTACAATATTTTAACAAATCCAAAACTATTTGCTAGCCTTTGCTTTTTCTTTAGCTTTCTTTTCTTTCTTGGCAATTTTAGCATGAACATCTACAACCTGCCTGCCTTTGTATTTACCACAGACAGAGCAAACTGAATGCTGGGCTTTTGGACTGCCGCATTCTTTGCATAAAGTCAAAGCCGGGGCCACCAAAGCATGATGACTCCTTGTATTGCCCCTTTGGCTCCTATTATGTCTCATTCGAACTACCATGGTTCTATATTAATATATTTCCCAAAATAAGGCAATATATGATTTTATATAAAAGGAAACCGCCAGCAGATGTTATTTACACTACTGGCGGCGGTTCTTTGGTACACAGGATCTCAGTGAGTTCCTTGTGCCATTTAAGCACATACCCAGAAAATGATGACGAATTGGTACAATCATTATCGCCGTAGTCAATTAGGCAATATTCCGATGGGCTCTTTTTGACAAAGTTTTCGCCCGTGTAGTAATGCGGATCCAATTCGCCGATATCTCCACCCGTGTTCCTTCCCATCTCTCCAACCACGCGCAACCAATCCTTAATGGTGAGTTCTTCTCCAAACTCTCTTTTCTGTATGTTTACCAAACCAAACAGAGAAAAGTATGTTGGGGCAAGGAAGGGCGCGCGGCAGCGTCTCCAACATTTATACTCAGTTTGGTTCTGGTGTAGCCCTTTGCAGAACGCAACCCAGTCGGTTTTGACAATTCTGGAGATGGAATTCAAATCACCCCTAAGCAGTCTCTTGACGACGGTTTTGATTATCCATCCAAACGGTTCAGCGCTCGGGAACTTTAACACCAGATTTCCGATCAACAAAACAGCACGAGTACTTCCGTATACTATTTTCAATCTGTTCTCCTATCTAAACAGAAAATAACACAAAAAGTATTATTTAGTCAAATATTCTAACCTCTCCCCGTCCCTCTCCTTACCTTAAGGAGGGGGTGACTACTATTTATTATTCAGCCGTTGAGTGGAACTTGTTGCGCGGTTCCCTCCTTAAAATAAGGAGGGTTAGGGAGGTTAGGTTTGAGAAAGTTTCTTACAAAAACTTTTGCGATGGATTTCGGAAAGACCGTGTTTGAGGAGGAGGGAGTAATGGAGCTTTGTACCATACCCTTTGTGAATTGGAAACATATAGAGAGGGAATTTCCCGCCCAGGCGGCACATTAGGCGGTCGCGGCGGACTTTGGCGACAATGGAGGCACAGGCAATAAAAATATCTTTACTATCGCCTCCAATTATGGTTTTTTGATTTTTAAATTCTTTTGGCGCTTTGAGCAGACCATCCAACTTAATATTAAAAGTATCAAAGGTGCCCTTTGAGTTTTGTAAAGTGTGTTGTAATTTTTTTAAACATCTTTTTATTCCCAATCCTGTCGCATAAGAAATTCCTTTTTTGTCTATTATCTTATTTGAAATGTGGGAGACTTTAAAATTTATTTTTCTTGTCCCGCGAAGCTTTAGCGAAGTGGGATTTTTCCTTAATTTCAAAAATTCTTTATAAATTTCTTTTCTTCTTTTTGGAGAAAACTGCTTTGAATCTTTTATTTTGCCACCCAGTATTTTTATAAGCTTGCTTCTCAAATTTTGAGGGGCTAGAAATGCCGACAAAGTTATAGGTCCCGCCAAGGGCCCTCTCCCCGCTTCGTCAATCCCAATTATGTAGATCATGTATGAATTATAACTTAACTTTAAATATGGCGGAGCCCCCTTCCCCTTAGCAAGGGGAAGGGTTTGGGGATGAGGTCTTTTGTATTATAATGCCAATATGAAATTTACTCATCTCCATACCCACTCCCACTATTCCCTGCTTCAAGCTTTACCTAAGATTCCAGAGCTTATAGAAGCGGCTAAAAAGGAGGAGATGGAAGCTTTGGCGCTGACAGATAACGGCAATATGTACGGCGCTATTGAATTTTATAAGGAGTGCAAAAAAGCCGGCATTAAGCCGATTATTGGCGTGGACGCTTATCTGGCCGGCCGCACCCGATTTGACAAACAGGCCGGTATTGATAAAGATAGATTCAGATTGATTTTGCTTTGCAAAAATGAAACAGGTTATAAAAATCTTTTGAAATTAGTGTCAGCATCTTATTTGGAAGGATTTTATTATAAACCGCGTATTGATTTTGAAATTTTAAAGAAGTATTCGGAAGGACTCATCTGCATTTCTTCGTCCTGGAGCGGGGACATTTCCACCGCTTTAAGAAATAAAAATGTGGAACTGGCCAGAGAGTTGGTGCAGAAATATAAAAAAATTTTTGATGGAAATGATGATGGCGATTTTTACATTGAAATCACTAAACATCCGGAGCTGTCTGGACATAACGAACATATGGATATCTTGGCAGAGTTTGCCAAAGAAAATTCAATTGGAATCGTGGCTGCTCACGATGTTTATTATATCGCGCCGGAAGACAAAGAAGCTAAAAATACTTTAATGGCGGTAAGTCAAGGTGCTCCGCAGAGTAATGGCGAAAGGGGTGCTTGGGATAATGAAGATGAGGATTTCTCTTTTCTCTCGGAAGCTGAAATTGGGGAAAGGTTTAAGAATATGCCAGAAGCAATTTTCAACAACCATAAAATTACCGCTCTTTGCAATTTGGAATTGGAATTAGGTAGATGGTCTTTCCCCGACTTGAAGGTGGAGTCTGGAAAGAGTTATAACGAAGAATTGCGCGATCTAGCTTACAGCGGATTGGAAAAACGCGGCCTGCCGCGGAGCAAAGAGGTGATAGAAAGACTGGAATACGAGCTCAATATCATAGTAACAAAAGGGTATTGCCCGTATTTTTTGGTGGTGGCTGACTTAATGAATTACGCTCATGAGCACGGCATATTAACAAACATAAGAGGATCGGTCTCTGGATCGCTGGCAACCTACGCTTCCAATATTACAAATATAAACCCGTTGGAATACGAAATACCTTTTGAAAGATTTTTGAATCCGGACCGGCCCTCCGCGCCGGACATAGATATAGATTTTGCGGATAACAGGCGCGATGAAATAGTGGAATACGTCAAGAAAAAATATGGCGAGGATAAAGTAGCCCAAATAGGCACTTTTGGCACTATGATGGCTCGCGGCAGTGTAAGGGACACGGCTCGGGCTCTTGGTTTTGCCTACACCATTGGAGACAAAATAGCCAAACTTATCCCCATGGGCCAGCAAGGTTTTCCTATGACCATTGATCGCGCTCTAGCTGAAGTGCCGGAACTGGCAGAGCTTTATAAAAAAGACGCCGATTCAAAAAAAATAATAGATATGGCCAAAAAAATTGAAGGCTGCGCCAGACATATCGGAGTGCATGCGGCTGGCGTAGTTATCAGCCCAACCGATTTAACCGACTTTACTCCTCTTCAATATGATCCAAAAGGCGAAGGCAAAATAATTACTCAATATGATATGTACAGTGTAGATGAAAACGGCGCCGGGCTTTTGAAATTTGATTTTTTGGGGCTAAAAAATCTTTCCATTATTGCGGCCACTATTGCTTTAGCTAAAAAAACAAAAGAGACAGAAATAGATTTGGACAAAATGCCGATTGACGATAAGAAAACATTTGAAATGTTAGCTCGGGGGGAAACAGAGGATCTTTTTCAGCTCAATGGCGACGGTATGACCCGATTTTTGGTAGAACTCAAGCCTACTTCTATACACGATATAAACGCTATGGTAGCCTTGTACCGTCCGGGACCGATGCAATTTATTCCAAATTATATAGAACGCAAGCATGATCCTTCCAAAATCACCTATCTTGATCCGGCCCTGGAGCCAATACTCAAAAAAACTTATGGCATTTTGGTTTATCAGGATGATTTGTTGATGATGGCCCATAATTTAGCCGGCTATACTTGGGGCGAGGTTGATAAATTTCGCAAAGCGGTCGGCAAAAAAATTCCCAAAGAAATGCAGGAACAAAGAGAGAAGTTCATAAAAGGTTGTATGGAATATTCAAAGTGGAATGAAAAGAAAGCCAAAGAAATTTGGAGCTGGATAGAACCCTTTGCCGCTTATGGTTTTAACAAAGCCCACTCTGTTTCCTATGGGAGAGTGGCTTATCAAACCGCCTATCTCAAAGCAAATTTTCCCGGAGAATATATGACTTCGGTGCTTTCGACTGAATCAGGAGATACCGAAAAAGTGGCTCAGTCCGTAGCCGAATGCAAAAGAATGAACATTGAAATTTTGCCACCGGATATAAATGAAAGTTATTCTGACTTTACTTTAATCAAAAAGGAAGTAAAAGATAGTAAAGAAACCATAAGATTTGGATTAACGACAATAAAGAATTTTGGCGAAGGAATTTCACACACAATAACTGCTGAAAGAAAAGAAAGAGGCAAATTCAAATCAATGGAAGATTTTTTAATCAGAATTCAGGACAGAAATTTAAACAAAAAATCTTTGGAAGCTTTGGTCAAGTCCGGCGCTTTTGATAATTTTGGAGAAAGGGGTAAAATGCTCGCTAACACGGAAACATTTTTGGAATACAGCAAAGAATCAGCTGGCAATAAAGACCAGGAATCTCTCTTTTCCTCTGTTGCTGTTTCAGGAGACTATTCTCCTATTCATTTAACGCCTGCAAATCCGGCTACTCCGGCTGAAAAACTAGCTTGGGAAAAAGAACTTTTGGGTTTGTATGTTTCAGGGCATCCATTGGAGCAATTCAAGGAAAAACTCTTGGCTCAAAAAAACACGATTAAAAATATAAAAGAAAAGTCAAAAGAAAATGAAATAGTAGTAGTCGGCGGCCTCATAGAAAATATGCGCGATATTCTTACCAAAAACGGCGACAAAATGTTTTTTATAAAATTTGTTGATTTAACCGATGAAATTGAATTGGTTGTCTTCCCCCGCGTTCTCCAAGAATTTTCTAGCATTTTTGTTCCCGACCAATGCATTGCCGTCAAAGCCCGCGTCTCCCTCCGCAACGGCGAAAAGACTCTCATTGCCGAAAAAGCCAAGAAGTTATAATATTTAAATATGGCAAAAACTGAACAAATTGAAAAAATTAGGCATTCCCTGTCGCACCTTATGAGTATGGTGGTGCAGGAGTCGTATCCGGAGGTGAGACTGGGAGTGGGACCAGTTATTGAAAATGGTTTTTACCAAGATTACGACTTACCTGAGATAATTAGTCCAGAAATTTTGCCGAAGTTGGAAAAGAGAATTAAGGAGCTCATAAAAGAAAATATAAAATTTGAACAGCATGATATGGAATTTGATGAAGCTCTCAAATTTTACAAAAATGATCCTTATAAAACAGAACTTATAAATAATTTGAAAGATGGAGAAACCCCTTCGACTGCGCTCAGGGCAGGCAAAGTCAGTTTTTATAAATCAGGAGAATTTGATAATCTTTGCGCTGGTCCTCATGTTGGTTCTACCAAAGAAATTGACCCGCAAGCTTTTAAACTTACTCACATCGCAGGCGCTTATTGGCGCGGCGATGAAAAAAATAAGATGCTCACCCGCATTTACGGACTGGCTTTTGAATCAAAAGAGGAGCTTGAAGAACACTTAAAAAATCAGGAAGAGGCTAAAAAAAGAGACCATAGAAAATTGGGCAAAGAATTAGATCTTTTTCATATTGACGAAGTTGTTGGTTTGGGACTTCCTTTATGGCACCCCAAAGGCGCTTTGTTGTGGAGAATTATTGAAAATTTTTGGTACGAAGAGCATTTAAAAAATGGCTACGGTTTAGTAAGAACACCTCATATAGGCAACAGAGTGCTTTGGGAAACTTCGGGACATTGGGGTTTTTATAACAAATCAATGTATCCACCCATGGAAGCTGGGCAAAGTCTGGAAGAAAAACAACAAAACAAAAAAGCGGAAAACTCTGAAGAATATTTGCTTAAGCCCATGAATTGCCCTTTTCATGTTCAAATTTATAAAAATAATCCTAAATCCTATAGAGAACTTCCCCTCCGCTGGGCTGAATGCGGCACGGTTTATAGATTTGAAAAGAAAGGAGAGCTTTCGGGTTTGGTTAGAGTCAGAGGTTTTACTCAAGATGATGCCCATATTATATGCAGAAAGGATCAGGTTGAGGATGAGCTTAAAAAAGTTATAGATTTTATTCTTTTCATTTATAAATCTTTTGGATTTGATATTGATAAAGTGAAAGTTTATCTTTCTTTGCGAGATCCAAAAAATAAAGATAAATATGCCGGCAATGACGCTGGTTGGGAATTTACAGAAAATGTTTTAAGAGAAGTAGCCAAAGATAAAAAACTTGATTTCAAAGAAGAATTAGGAGAAGCGGCTTTTTATGGACCCAAACTTGATTTCAAAATTAAAGATGTTTTGGGTAGAGAATGGCAATGTTCCACTCTCCAATTTGATTTTAATCTGCCCGAAAGATTTAATATGGTTTTTACAAACAATGAAGGCAAAGAAGAAAGACCTTATATGCTTCATCGCGCCTTGTTTGGTTCTTTTGAAAGATTCATAGGACTTTTGATAGAACACTATGCCGGCAACTTTCCTCTTTGGTTATCGCCTGTGCAGGTTAAAGTAATACCGGTGCGCGAATCGCACAACGCTTACGCGCAAGAAGTTTATGATTTGTTAAAAGAAAACGGCATTCGCGCCGAAGTTGATTTGGAAGATGAAAATTTGGGTAAAAAAGTCCGCGCCGCCAAAAACGAAAAAATTCCTTATTGGATAGTTCTTGGTGACAAAGAAATTGAATCAAAAGAAGTCACTGTTGAATCCCGAAGCGCCAGCGAAGGTGCTGACAAAGGAAGCATTGGGCTCATGTCTCCTCAAAAATTCCTAGAACTTCTCCAAAAAGAAATAAAAGATAAAAAATAAGAAAATGGAAAATCTAAATCATCAAAAAGAAACTCGTCACGAGATTGAAGGTAATCCATATTACGAAGAAACCCACAGAAAAAATTTGGAATTTATGAAAAAGTTGATTGAACATGATTTGGGGATAGAATTAACAAACACCGAATTAATTAAATTATCGTTCATAATCGAAGATATTATTAGACAAATGAGACGACAGGCAAAGGAAGTTGAAACTGGTTTTAGTACAATAGCTGGCTTTGAAGAAGTAACAGAAAAATTTTTAAGAGAATGTTACGGAGTTACTTATGAAGAAATAGCGAGGCTTTTTCCGAGATCTGAAAATGAAGAGGAGGATGAGAAAAATAAAGAATTAAAGAAAAAATATTTTAGAAGAAAACAAGCCGAACTTTATAACTAAATATCAATAGTGGCCAGTTTGGCGTTGGATTGGATGAAGCTTTTGCGGGCGGGGACATCTGTGCCCATAAGGATGTCAAAAATGCGGTCGGCTTCTTGGGCGTCATCAACATTTATTTGTTTTAGAATTCTTCTTTTTGGATCCATTGTGGTCTCCCAAAGCTCTTCGGCATTCATTTCGCCCAAACCTTTGTATCTTTGAACAGACAGCCTAGAGGTTTTAGCTGAGAGCTTAGAGGTTTCATTTTCGGATTCATTTTCTTCTGTTTGCCCAATTTCCTCGTTTTCAAATCTTTCTTCGCCCGCCGACTTGTCCATCGTAGCTTCAGCGAAGTTGGAAGCTTCGGCGGAGGCGGGGCCTATTATTCTGGCTTTTTCATCATCGCTATAGGCATAAAATATTTCCTTTCCTTTCTTTATTTTATAAAGTGGCGGCTGAGCGATGTAAATATAACCTCCGTCAATAATGGGTCTGAAATATCTGTAAAGCAAAGTCAAAATAAGAGTGCGAATGTGGGCGCCGTCAACATCGGCATCTGTCGCTATTATTACTTTATGATATCTAAGTTTGGAAATATCAAAAGTATCTCCTATGGCAGTTCCCAAAGCTACAACCAAATTTTTAATTTGTTCAGAACCAAGCATTCTGTCCAGACGCGCTCTTTCTATATTTAAAATTTTGCCGCGCAAAGGCAATATAGCCTGTGTCCGCCTGTCTCTGCCGGTTTTGGCAGTGCCTCCTGCTGAATCCCCTTCCACAATGAAAAGCTCTGACTCTTCAGCCGATTTGCTTTGGCAATCAGCCAGTTTGCCCGGCAAAGTCATACCTTCTAAAGCCCCTTTTCTTAAAATTGAGTCCTTGGCGGCTTTAGCTGCCTTTCGTGCCCTCAAAGCCAAAACTACTTTATTAATTATGGCCCTAGCATCATCCGGATTTTCTTCCAAAAAGGCGTCAAAAGCTTCTCCAAAAACTCCCTCCACCATGCCTCTGGCCTCCACGCTGCCGAGTTTGGCCTTGGTTTGTCCCTCAAACTGTATTTCCCGAAGCTTAACCGAAATAACAGCGGTTAATCCTTCCAAAACATCATCCCCCGTGAAAACATCATCTCCATTTTTGGTAAGATTATTTTTTTTAGCGTAATTGTTCAGAGTTCTGGTTAGAGAAGTTTTGAAACCGGTAATATGAGTACCACCTTCACTGGTATAAATATTATTGGCAAAAGGCATAATTCGGGCCGATATGTCATCTACATACTGCAAAGCCACCTCCACTCCCTCAAATTTTTCATTTATTTTTTCAACATAAAAAATATTTTTATGGATTGGTTTTTGGTTGTGATTGTAAAATCTAATCAAAGAGATAAGTCCTCCGTCAAAATAAAAAGTCATAGACGGGGCTTCCAGCCTTAAGTCTCTCAAATAAAATACTTCATCATCTTTAATTTTCACCTCCCGCAAATCCAAGACAGATATTTTAAGGCCCCTTACCAGATAAGCCTGCTGGCGCATATGATGAACAATTCTTTCAAAATCAAAATTTATTCCTTCTTTAAATATTTCAGCATCTGGTTCAAAAGTAATAATAGTGCCGTGGAGCTTGGAGGGACCAATTCTTTTTACTGCCATCTTTCTCTTTCCTTTTGAATATTCCTGAACATACATCCCTCCGTCTCGATGCACTTCCGCTTTCATATAAACGGAAAGAGCATTAACTACGGATGCGCCGACACCATGCAATCCTCCAGAAATTTTATAACCCTCTCCCCCGAATTTTCCTCCGGCGTGGAGAGTTGTCAAAATTGTTTCCAGAGCGGAAACTTTTGTCTGCTTATGAATATCAACCGGAATGCCTCGGCCGTTGTCAGCTACCCTAATGCGATTGCCGGGCAGGAATGCCACCTCAATATCATTGGCAAAATTACCCATAGCCTCATCACGGGAATTATCAAAAATCTCCACAATTAGGTGGTGCAGGCCGTCCGGTCCGGTGGTGCCGATATACATTCCCGGCCGACGGCGGACAGGCTCCAAACCCTCCAAAACGGTAATATTTTCAGCGCTATACCCGCCTTTTTTAGTCTTGTTCTCCTTTGTCATTGCTCACATTATAGCAAATTTTAATCTACTTTGCTACACTAAATCAAATGAAAGAATACATTATCCCAACTGACGAGGAAAATAAAATGCTCAAAACCTTGGAGGAGCGAAAAGATGCAGATGCTTTGCGTATGAAGCGTTATTTGAGCATGCCCGATTTGTCCCGAACCACAGGCAGTCCCATTGCTGAAATTGTGGAACGCATAGTCAAAGCTCCCTATTTTAAGGATTTGGATGTTATTAAAACTCCGGAAATTGTGCCTGCCGATGTCAGTTTTGACTTGTTTGATTTCCCCGCTGATCACCCGGCGCGTAGTCATTCTGATACTTATTTTGTAGATAATAATCATATTTTGAGGACCCAAACCACTGTCTGCTGGTATTACTATTTGATAGATGAAGAAATAAAAAGACGAATGGCCAAAAATGAATCAATGGGATGTTTTAGTTTTGGCAAAGTTTATCGCAAGGATGAAATTGATCGCTATCATATGAATGTTTTTCATCAAATAGACGGCTGGTATTTAATTCCAAAAACTACCGGAATCATTGGCCAGAAAGATTTGGAAGAAGCTCTCGGTAATATAGCCAAAGCCGTCTTCGGACCAGATACTAAATATCGTTTGAACAAAGATACTTTCCCTTACACTGATCCATCTCTGGAAATGGAAGTTGAAATAGAAGGCAAATGGGTGGAGGTGGTCGGTTGCGGTGTCGTCAAAGGCAGCGTACTCGAAAAGTTGGGAGTTGATTCATCAAATTACACCGGCTGGGCTTTTGGTTTTGGTCTGGAACGTTTGGCTATTGCCAGCATGTCTTTGCCGGACATCCGTCTGCTTTGGTCTGAAGATGATAGAGTTAAAAAACAGCTCAAGCTCGGACAAAAATATAAAGAAGTGAGTAAATACCCGCCAATAGTTCGCGATATTTCCCTTGTGGTGGATAAAAATTTTGTGCCAAATAATTATTTTGATTTAATTCGTGAAGTGGTTGGGGAAGATATGATTGAAGAAGTCAAGCTGATTGATAAATATGAAGACAAAAATAAATTTGGCATAGGCAAAATAAGTTACACTTACCGAATTATTTACCGTTCATTGGAAAAAACTTTGACTAGCGTCTGGGTTGATGCTATGCATAAAAAACTTGAACAAAAAACGGCTGAAGTTTATGGGGCCAAAATTCGCTAAATTCTAAAAATATACTATAATTAGAATATGCATATTGTTTCAGAATCCATCACCTATATTTTTCTTTTTATTGCTCTTTATTTGGAAGTGTTCTTTTTGATTACTTATTTTGAATTTGGGGATGCTCCCTTCGCTAAAGCTTTGGAGGATCAAAGAAAGAATCCAAAAAAATTGCCCAGCGTTTCTATTATTGTGCCCGTTTGGAACGAGGAAACTACTGTCCTGAAAACAATTTTTTCTCTACTTAAACTTACTTATCCAAAGGATAAGTTGTCTATTTTCATAGTAGACGATGGTAGCACCGACAAAACTTGGAATGTCATCCAAAGATTTGTATGTAACAAACAAATAAAACTTTTAAGAAAAGAAAATGGCGGCAAATATACAGCTCTAAATTATGCTTTAGAATTCGTGAACACCGAGCTAGTCGGTTGTCTGGACGCTGATTCGTTTGTCCATCCGGAAGCTTTAAAAAGAATTGTCGCTCAATTTGATAATGAAGAAAT
Organism: Patescibacteria group bacterium; assembly: GCA_038056395.1. Classification (GTDB taxonomy): domain Bacteria; phylum Patescibacteriota; class Minisyncoccia; order Phycocordibacterales; family WO2-35-19; genus WO2-35-19. The sequence continues at coordinate 17,849 of JBBUFS010000003.1, forward strand.
AATGGCCGTTACTCCTTCCATAAAAATATTTGAGCCGAAAGGTTTGCTCGGACTTATCCAGAAAGCCGAATATATGTTCGGTATTTTTCTGAGAAAAGTCTTTTCGGACTTGAATGCCGTTTACATAGCGCCCGGTCCCTTTTCAATTTTCAAAAAATCTGTTTTTGAAAAAATAGGAGGTTACAAGCATTCCTACAATACCGAAGATATGGAAATTGCCATGCGAATGCAGAGAAACAACATGAAAATCGGCAATGCCCACAGTGCTTATGTCTATACCGTCGCCCCGGCCGGCTTGAGAGCTCTCTATAAACAGCGCTTGCGATGGGTTTATGGCTTTATTAAAAATGCCATTGATTATCGGGATATGTTTTTCAAGCCGCAATATGGCAATTTGGGGATGGTTGTTTTGCCAGCTGCCGGCTTTTCCGTTCTCTCCACCATGTATTTTTTTGGCGCCATGGTTTTAAGCTGGTTTGAAACTTTAACTACTCAAATAATCAAAATTTATACTGTTGGCATTTCTTTTAACAGTTTTAATTTTGATTTATTTTATGTGAATACCGACATTTTGGTTTTTGTTTCTTTGATTGCGATTTTGGGAACGCTTTTGATAATCGTGACTTCCAGGAAGTTGGCGGAAGAAAAAAATAAATTCGGCCTGGACAGCATCCTTTTTTTGGCGCTTTATACCTTTATTTGCCCTATTTGGATAAGCAAAGCGGTTTACAATGTAGTCTTCTCTAAAAACACAAAATGGAGGTGAGCTGGAAAAAATACGCCTACACTTTTCTGATTACGGCGGTTATTTTTATAACCGCGATTTTTGCCAGCAATTATTTCAGCCAGAAAAAAATGAATGAGATTAAAAACATTGAAAGCAGGATATCAGTTGACATCTTAGCCTCTGAAACCCAATTTTCCTTGCTCTCGGAGCTTTCATGCAAAGAGATTTCCAGCGGCCTTCTTTCCAAAGAACTGGCTGCTCTTGGGGATCGGCTTTCTTATACCGAAGAAAACCGCGGCCGGGACGACCCTGAAGTATTGAACCTCAAAAAATATTATTCCCTGCTCCAGATAAAAGATTTCCTTTTGATGCAAAAAATCAAGGACCGTTGCGGTTCAGGCGGGGCAAATAACGGCCTTTTCATAATGTATTTTTATTCAAACGAAGGCGATTGTTCGGACTGCGAAAGAGAAGGTTTTGTCCTGACTAAATTAAGGGAAGATTACCCAGAACTGCGGGTTTATTCTTTTGATTATAATTTGGACCTTTCTGCCCTCCGAACACTGATAAGCATCTACAACATTGATGAAAAATTGCCGGCTGTTTTGATAAACGATAAGATTTATTACGGCTTTAAATCTGTTGACGAAATAAAAGATTTTCTGCCTGTTCTTAAAGAAATAGACAAGCAAAAAGCCAAAGAAGAAACTCTTAAAACCAAACAAGCCACTTCCACCAAACCCAAATAACTTTTAAATTTTGTTGTTATGCTATAATAATTTTTATGAAAAGAAAGATAACTATTATATTCGCAATAATCTTGGTGTTAGTCGCTGTCGGCGGCGCCCGTCGTTCATTTCAATCAAAATACGAGGCTCTGCAACCAAAAAGCCCTTCTCTATCCTCATCACCCCTACCACCCTCACCACCACCTCCACCCCAGACATCAGAAATAACGCTCGTCAAATTAACGGACGAAGGGGGTCGGGTGGACTGGTATCGCGGCAGTCAGGCCAAGCATAGTTTGATTGCTTATGATCCTATTGTAAATTTTCGGCAGGACACTGAAATTTACACCATGGAACCGGACGGCGGCGACAAATTTTGCGTAACCTGCGATTCCTCCGTGCCTAAAGGGTTTATCGGCCAGCCGGCATGGCATCCGAACGGACAACTTATTTTATTCCAGGCTGAAAATTCAAACTCCAAACACGGTTTTTACAATCATATGGCTTGGGGTTTTAACAACGACTTGTGGATTATCAATAAAGACGGCTCTGGCGCTCAGAAAATTTGGTCCACGCTAAAAAGCAGTTCGGTATTGCACCCGCACTTCAGTCATGACGGCAAAAAAATCGTTTTTGCCGAACGCAAGCCCGGAAGCGCTCTTTCTCCGTATTGGCGCAAAAACGGCCCGGACGGACAAAATCCTTGGATTGATTGGCAGATTCACATTGCCGACTTTGATTTAAGCAAAACTGGCGAAAGCGCGCTTTCCAATCATAAAATTCTGTACAGCGATAGTGGCGACTTTTTTGAAACCCATGGTTTTACCGAGGATAATCAGCGAATCGTATTTTCCATGACCGCTAACGGCAAACCTTACGAGGACGACATCTATACCGCTCGTTTGGATGGTTCGGATAAAATTAATCTTATTAACAGCCCGTCCACATGGGATGAACACGGCAGTTTCTCGCCCTCCGGCAAAACATTAGCCTTTATGTCTAGTCGAGCCGACAACGGTTGGACGGCGCCTGAATCCACAGGCGCCACTCTTCGAACTGAATTGTATATAAAAAATATTGGCGACGGAAAAATTATCCGATTGACCGACTTCAACAAAGATATGGACGATTCGCGCTTTCTGGTTTCTGATTTGGATTGGAATCGAGGCGGCAATAAAATTGTTTTTGTCGGCGGCGAATTTGACGCCAATAGCCGGCCGAAGCACCCCCAAATCTGGGTATTGTCGTTTCTTAAACCGCAATAAAAAATAGGATTTTGGAGCCAGAAGTCGGACTCGAACCGACGACCACCCGTTTACAAAACGGGAGCTCTACCAACTGAGCTATTCTGGCATTTTAAGATTTTCCTCTATTTTTCCTTTTTCACCGCTGTCCTTATTTTCCGTTATCTTCTTCAAGTAAAACGAAGCTGAGCCGTTGCCGCTTATATTTTTGCGGCCCATCATTATGGCGCTTTGCCTGGCTCTGTATTCGTTCATTATTTTTTCTTCCACTTTGTCAAGCAAATTCTTGCAGATTGTTTTGGTTTGGACAAGGGCGATATAGCGCAAGCTTTGAATTAACTGCAATCCCCTAAATTTTAAGCTTGAAACAAGAATTTCCGACTTGGCGTCAAGCCGGCCCATAAATTCCAGTACCATATTTTTCCTACCGCGTCTAAGTTCGACAGCCTTAAGAACCAGCAAGGCTGAAGCAACCAGAAGAGATAAAGCAAATACTACTATAGTCGCCATTTTTTTAAGTTTAATTAATGGAAAATCTGGCAAATCTTCCTATTTCCATTCTCTCCCCGAATTTTTGGGAAACTTGCTCAACCAGCGCGCGGATATTAATCTCCGGATTTTTAATGAATATCTGCTCAAGCAAAACCTTCTCTCCAAAATAAGAAGTTAGTTTGCTTTCCAATATTTTCCCTCGAATTTCTTCAGGTTTGCCCGTTAAATCTTTTTCAAAAAGCTCTCTGGCCTTAGCCTTATCTTCTTCTTTAATGTCTTCCATTTTCAAATATTCCGGAGCCAAAGCGGTAACATGCATGGCAATATCTTTAGCTAAGGCTTTGAATTCATCATTGCGGGCCACAAAGTCGGTCTCGCATAAAAGTTCCAGCATAGACCCTACCGAGCCGTTTCCGTGGATGTAGGAGGCTATAACGCCCGCCCCCAAGGTCCGGCCGGCTTTTTTATCTGCGGTTTGCTTGCTTATTTTGCGCAATATTATCTTGGCTTTTTCTAAATCTCCCTCGGCCTCCTCCAAAGCTTTTTTGCACTGCATCACAGAGACGCCAGTTTCATCCCTAAGTTTTTTTATTTGATCAGTTGTTATCATAAATTTAAACTGTTTTCTTCCCTTTATTATAACTCTCGGCAATTTTTTCCACAAAAAATCTAATGCTGGCCATATTTGAATCATTAGCCAGAATGGGATAATCAATATTCGCAACATTATTATCTGAACCGCACAAAGCAATAACCGGAATATTCAAGTTTTGAGCCTCTCTTAAAGCAGTTTCTTCATATCTAGGATCAACAATAAAAAGAGCTTTTGGTAAAGCGACCATATCTTTTATACCGCCAAACATTTTTTGCAGTTTTTCTATTTTCTTGTCTATCAAAAGCCTCTCTTTTTTAGTATATTTTGCCAGCTCCCCTTTTTCTTTTTGAGACAAGAGATTAAGCATCATATCTATCCTTTTCCTTATTTCTGGAAAATTAGTCAGAGTGCCTCCGATCCAGCGACCGGCCAAATAAGGCATATTTATTTTTTCAGCCGTTTCTTTTATGATCTCTTGAGCTTCATTCTTGCCGCCGACAAAAAGAATAACAGAATTAGCCGCCGCCAAGGAAGCAACTAATTCCATGGCTTTGTTTAAAGAATCTTGAGTTTTTTCCAAATCAAAAATATCCACCCTATTTTTAGAGCCGAATATGTAAGGAACTGCACTGGGATGCCTTCTGGATTTCCCAAACCCAAAATGAGCTCCTACCTTGAAGAGCTCATCCAAATTTTGCTCTGTTTTTACTGTCTCTGCCATATCTTAAAATCTTATCAAATTTAAAAATTTTAGCAAGTTTTAATTTTATTATTTGTATAAAACAAAAGCCCGTCCTCCTCGCGGATTGGGGCTTCGAGAAACCAGTATTTGGAGCTATTTCATTTGCTTTAATACACTCTGTTCTCTATTAACTTGAACCTGATGATACTTTGTTGCTTCTTCTTCCTTTATACGACAGTTTTTGACGACTTCAGTGAGCTTTGAAACTAGATCGGCGTCATCACTGAATTCGGTCAGCATTGCTTTTGCTGCATGCTTCGTGTTGCTGTCGTGAACGAAGAACGGATCGATAGTTCTGAAAGCCACATGCCGAGCGAAGCGGTGACGGAGTTCTAGATACTGGCCGCCAGAGAGAATCTTGAGAATTTTTCCGACATTCCAGTCGTTGAACAAACGCTTTTCACCAATGCCAGACAATCCCAGAACGAAATCAATCTGAAAAGCGAGGAGTTCCGCGCTGTACCTGATCGTGCCGTCACTTCCGACTAAAGGAAGCTGAATTTGCTCCACATACCACTGCAGAGCGTTTTCGTGATTTTCCCGCGGCCTCTCTTTGCCCTTTTGTTCCGCCATGATGATTTCGTGCATTTTGACGGAGGCAGCCCGTTTCCATTTCTCAGGAATTTCTTCATTGAGAATTGGATAGAGCGGGTTGTATCCCGAACAGTCGTCCATATTGCTGAAAACGACTGGGTCGCGAAGCTCATAGCAACCGAAGACCTCCTCCGCCTCCCGAGAATTTTCGGGTAGGATTGCGAGGAAGTCCAGAACATATCGGTTGTAGTAAGTCAGTGCCGAGTGAATTTTCTCCTCGTCCGCATATTCACGCGCGACTTCCACATACATTGTGATAAGCCAACGCTCAAATTCACGGAGCTTGTCGGGAAGCTCGCTCGATTTGACCGGCCGTTCGGTCAGAAAAAGCAAATTGGTCAAAGAACTGTTGTTTGGCCACTTGAAGGGTAAAAACTGGAAGTGAGGAACGAGCAGAATTGTGATTGCTCGCATTTTGAACTCATCGCGCACATCCGATTTGATGAGAGTAGCGAGGTCTCGCCATTCTCTTTGTTTTAAGTCCAACCATGCCTTCCAAATCTTGTCCTCTCGGTCAAGTTGGAGAGAGCGCGACAAAAAAGCTCGCACTATTGAAGCCGATATTCTCATTTTTGCCTCCTATGGCAAGTCTGGCGGAAAGATACTACATTTACTTGAAAGCGTCAATGATACAACTATTACCCAAACAAATCAGAGTGACTGCCGATATTTACAAGTATTAAAATGAGGTAATCTTTTTCTATTTTATAGATTAATAACAAATTTGGTTTAATGTGACATTCTCTTGAATTTTTCATTTTCCCAGATAATTGGTGGTCTTTATGTCTTTCTTCTAATTTTTCTCCTCTGGCAAGGGTATCAATAATATTTTTAACTGCTTCTGCATCAAATTTTCCAGACCTTGCATATTTTTTTAAGGACTTTCTAAATTTACTTGTCTTTCTGATCTTATACATCTTAATTTTTCAAAATATCATCAAAAAGTTTTTCAGCAGAATCATATGACTTTCCGTGTTTTAATGCCCAGTTCGTTTCCCTAATCATCTCTTCTTCTTGTTCTATGGTAAATCCATTTTCAGTTCTGATTCTGAATGGAATAGATTTTGTATTGAGTATTTGTTTAAAAAACATTTTTACACTAGAAGAAACATCCAAACCCATCTTTTTGAGCTCTTTACTAGTATCTTCTTTTAACTTTTTATCTATTCTTATGCTTAATGTGGAATTCATATTATTATGATTATTTAATAATACCTTCAGTATATACAATGTAATTACATTGTCAAGCAGTCTTAAAAGCATCAATAATACCGCCTATCTGGCCTTTCATGATATTTTCAATGCCATGCCAATTTTTATTTAACCGATGATCGGTTACTCTGTCTTGAAGGACATTGTAGGTTCTGATTTTTTCTGACCGGTCGGCTAAACCAACTTGTTTTTTGCGATTAGCGGCATATTTGCTGTCCTCTTCCGCTCTTTGTTTTTGTTCAAGTTTGGCCGAAAGAATCATTAGAGCTATTTCTTTATTAGCGCTCTGACTTCTTTCAGATGTTGAACGCACCGTAAGGCCGGTTGGTTTGTGAGTCAAACGAACCGCGGTTTCTACTTTGTTTACATTTTGGCCACCCTTGCCTCCAGAGCGAGAGAACTCAACTTCCAAATCGGCTGGATTTATTTCAAATTTTGTTTTCTTGCGAATTGGCAATATGGCTACCGAGGCGGTGGAAGTATGAACCCTTCCCATTTTTTCAGTTTTAGGCACTCTCTGTATCCTGTGAATGCCTGTTTCGTATCGTAATTTTTTATAAACATCTTTGCCCCGTATTTCAAAACTAGCTTCTTTATAGCCACCCAAAGGCGATTCGGCCTCATCTACAATTGAAACAGACCATCCCTTTGAATCAGCGTATTTACGATACATGTTAGCCAGTTCTTCCGCAAAAAGAGCGGCTTCTTCCCCGCCTACGCCCGCCCTTACTTCAAGCACTATTTCATTAGGAAACTCTTCATCCTCCACTGGCCCATCTTCCAAAATCTCGTCCATTTGTTTTATTAAAACTTCCTGCGTCAAAATATCAACTCCTTCTTTGATTAGTCGCTCTAAACTTTCTGCCAAATATTTGGTCTTGGGATTTGATTTATATTTTGAGAGATCCATTACTTTTTCTTTGAGACTTTTGGTTTGGCGGCAGCTCTTTTGGCTCTGAATCTCTCTACTCGGCCGGCGGCGTCAATCACTTTTTCATTGCCGGTAAAAAATGGGTGGCAAGCGCTACAAATTTCCACCTTTATTTCTTTTTGAGTGGAACCAACAGTAAATTTATTACCGCAAGAGCAGCTTACTTTGGCGTCGCTATAATATTGCGGGTGTATTTCTGTTTTCATGTTTTTAATATAACATATTTAAATTTTTACACAAATACGAAAGGCCGCTGTCTGATGTTTTGTGTCCGGAGACACCATCAAGTCGCGGCCCTTTCTGGCTAGGCACTAGCCCGCTTTTTACCGGGAAAAACAGAGTCACCAGTCCCCGGCCTTTCTTGGTGACCTTTACTTGCCGGCGTAAGTCTGCCGGCAAGACACGAAAAGAAAAATCTTTCTGATAAAATCCTCCTTTCACGTCTAAGCTTCTAAAGGAAAGCATATCAATATGCACCATTTTTGTCAACAAAATGTTACATTAAAATAATTTAAATTGGGGATATCTAAAAAAAGCTTTATTTTAAGCCATTATTTTATTACCATTTTTTATTGACTAAAATCCTTCCAGTGGGTCAATCATTGTCAGCTGGATATTTTCAGCTTTGGCGAGCACTTGAGTGCCATAAAACGAATTGGCTGGTTTTTTGCTGTCGCAAGAACGGCCAGAGTAATATCTGCAAGCAGCATTGCGTTCGGCTGTATATCCCCCACCTGAAGCGCCTAAGTCCGCCATATAAACAGCAGTAGCCAATATGGCATGTTCAGGATTCCAAGGATTTATATCATTTGCATTGAGCCCCAAATTGTTGCCAAGGCGGTCTTTAAAAAGTTCCCAGGTGGAGGGGATAAATTGGGAAGGCCCCATGCCTCCGCCATAACCGCGGCTGGAGCTCCATTTAGTGCCCGGAGGGCAGGAAACAGGCGTCATTTTCCAATCTTTACCAAGCCGGCTAGTTATATTTTTAAAAGGTTCGGTATCTCGCGGAGCTTTCATTACCTTTTCAAAAAAAGTGCCAGTATTTTTACCAGTCCCATCCCCAGTATCTAAATTATTAACTAAACAGGAACCCTGGTTTTTGCCCAAATCGGATTCTTGGGTGAGAATAGCCAAAATAAGGGCTGGGCGAACGCCAGTTTTTCCTGACGCTAAAGCGGCATATTTGAGAGCGTCGCCAAAAGGAATACCTTCAGTGTCGCGCAAAGAAAAAAGAGCAGCCCTGATTTGAGCGGCCTTTTTCTCTTTTTCCGCGATTACCTGCTGGTAAGTTTTTTCCTGAGTCTTATTTATTTTTATGAGAGTCTGCTTCTCTTTTTCATTTTGCTCTACCCTCCTTTTTTCTTCTTCTATTTTGGCTTTGGTATCCGCTTCGGCGGTCCTTTTTTCATCAAGAATTTTTCTCTCACCATCAGTCTTTGCCTGCAACGCTCTTATTTCGTTAAACTGCTCTTCCAGAGAATTTTTTATGGAATTGTAGGAATCTATATCTTCAAAAAATTTGGATAAATTTTTATTGGAAAGCATTACTTCTACCAGAGAATACGAATCTAACTCGTTGGTTGACCTTAAAATTCCAGCCAACGATTCTTTGCCCCGGTTCATTTTCTCTTCAAGTTCATTGATGGTTTTGGTCTTCAGTCCGATGTCGCGGGTCAGCTGTTCAATTTGAATCTGCCTTTTCTTTATAAAAGCTTTTGCCTCGCTTATTTTTGCCTGCAAAATAACCGCGTCTCTTTCCAGCGAAGCGGTGCCTTTTTTTGTCTGGGATAATACCGATTCCCATTGGGCGATTTCTTTTTCAGTGGTTTCCAGCTCGCTTCGCCATTTGGCTTCCTGCTCGGCAATTTGCTGTTCTGTCAGAGCATAAGCGAAATTGAAAACCAAAAATTGAAAATTGAAAATTATAGTAAAAATAAAAATAAAACTGCATTTTTTCATACATTTTCATTATAACAAATTTATTCTTTTGGAGCTTCCTTCGGCTCGCTGGAGCTTTCAGCGGAGGCGGCTTCATCTTTTTTGCCTTTCTTTTCAACTTCTATTTGAGTTAGGTCAGGAACAACTTCTTCAACTTTTTCTTCAGCTTTTGGAGTAGCTACTGTAACAATTACTTCCTCCGGATTTTCCATCAGTTCAACCCCTTTAGGCATAACAATATCTTTGGCCAAAATTTGGCCTTCCAGTTCAGTAATAGGAGAAATGTCAACTTCAATCTGATGCGGCAAATTTGAAGGTTCAGCTTTGACCTTAATTTCATGCAAAATTTTCATAAGCACTCCGCCCAGATCTTTCACCGCAGGGGAAATACCGATAAATTCAAGCGGCACTGCAATTTCAACCTCATGCCCTTTTTCAAATATATAAAAGTCGGCATGCCGCGGCTCGTCCGTTATTGGGTCTAAATCCACATCATGAATAAGAGCTTCTAATTCGCCGTCCGCAGTATCTAACTTAATGACTGTGGATTCTCCCGCATTTTTCCAGGCTTTTAAAAATTCATTCTTTTTTATTTGAATGGGAGTGGATTCTTTTTTGTGTCCATAATAAACAGCAGGCATTAACCCAGTTTTCCTCAAGCTTTCTAATTTTCCTATTTTTTGTCTTTTGTCAGCTTTTAATGTGATGGTCATGGGGACCATCCTAACATTAAAAATTTAAACCTGCAAACAACGCCATTCTTTTTTCCACCACCGCTTGCATGGCGTCGCGGGCGGGACGGAGATATTTATAGGGAGCGAGCTCGTCTGGATTTTCAGAGAGTGATTTTTGCAGGCCTTGTTTATAAGCCAGACGCAATTCTGTGTTTATGTGAATTATTGAAATGCCAGCGGCAATAGCTTGTTTAAATTCCTCATCAGTTATACCAGAGCCGCCATGCAAAACCAAAGGCACCCCGCAAGCCTCGCGAATATTTTTTATTCTCTCTATATCCAATTTTTCAAAATTAATATTTAGATTTTTAGCCATACCGTGAATATTCCCCACTGCCGGAGCAAAAAGGTCTATCCCTGTTTCTTTAACAAATTTGGCGGCTTCTTCTGGTTCAGTGAATACATATTCCGAAGAAGAAGCGCCTTCTGGTACTTTATCCCAAACTTTTGACGACTTGCCTATAAAACCAAGTTCGGCTTCTATTAAAATTTCAGGATTTTTTAAATTTCGGTATTCAATTACCTCTTTTGTTGTTTTTAAATTTTCTTCAAAACTTTTTTCAGCCTCATCGATGATTACAGAATCAAAACCGGCGTCTATCACTTCCTTAGCTCTCTCAAAAGAATAAGTATGATCGGCGTTTAAAAATACAGGAATGTCTCGGTCACCCTCGACACCTACGCTCTTTACAAGAGCTACGGCTTGTTTTATGCCTATAAAATCTCTTTCGCCTTCCGAAACTCCTATTATCACGGGCAAATCCAATTTCTTGGCCGCGTTCACAACTGCCCAAAACCCTTCAGTATTTGAAATATTAAAATGCCCAATGGCTGTCTTTTTCTCCTCAGCTTCTTTTATATATTCGCGCAAGGTTTTCATATCCACATATTATCATATTTTTATTTTTTAAAAATTTCTATCAGTGTATAATTGTGTGTATGGATTTTATTTCCATCGGCGATATCACCACTGATGCTTTTATTCGGCTGAAAGACGCTAAAATTATTTGTGACCCCGGCGGCAAAAAATGCGAATTGGCTTTAAGATTTGGTGATAAAGTGCCTTATGAGTTTGTGGAAGAAGTAAGAGCAGTCGGCAATAGCGCCAACGCCGCGGTTTGCGCCGCCAGATTGGGGCTTGATTCGGCCATGGTCACGAATGTCGGCGATGACCATAATGGCCACGAATGCATCGCTACCCTCCGCAAAAACGGCGTGGCGAGCTATTTTGTTTCTGTCCAAAAAGATAAGGAAACTAATTATCACTATGTTTTATGGTTTGAAGAAGACCGCACCATTTTGGTTAAACATCACGAATATGATTACAAACTGCCTGATATTGGTGTGCCAAAATGGATTTATCTTTCTTCCATCGGAGAAAACTCTTTGGAATATCATAAACAAATTGAAGAATATTTAAGAAAAAACCAAGAAGTAAAATTTGCTTTTCAGCCCGGCACTTTTCAGATTAAAATGGGAATTGAAAACCTGAAGGATTTATATAGTCGCTGTGATATATTTTTTTGCAATATAGAGGAAGCTAAAAAAATTTTAAATAAACCAGACGAATCAGATGTTAAGAATTTACTGAGAGAAATGCATAATATAGGTCCTAATGTTGTAGTTATCACCGATGGTCCCAAAGGCGCTTACGCCTATGATGGTTATGAAGGATTTTTTATGCCGCCTTTCCCCGATGCCAAACCTCCTTACGACCGCACCGGCGCGGGGGATGCTTTTTCTGCCACTTTTACCTCAGCCATTGCCTTGGATAAATCTTTATTTGATGCATTTTTGTGGGCTCCGGTCAATTCAATGTCCGTTGTCCAATATGTCGGCGCCCAAAAAGGCCTACTTTCTCAAGAAGACATTCTAAAATGGCTTTCCCAAGCTCCGCAGGATTATAGGCCGCAGAAGATTATGTAACTCACTCCACTTTTTCGACCCCACCCCGAATGCCTTACGGCATTCTGCCCCTCACCTTGCGAAGGTGAGGGGAAAAATTAAAACCAAAATAACTTTTAATTTTATCCAAAACTTTTTCAATATCATTTTCAACCTCATTATTTTGAAATCTTAAAACTTTATAATCAAGTTCTCTAAAATATTTATCTCTAATCTCATCATATTCTTTGGCTTCTTTTGTGTTATGTATTTCTCCGTCTAATTCAACTATTAATTTCTTTTGTGGGCAATAAAAATCCAAAATGTAACCTCCTATACTGTGCTGTCTTTTGAATTTATAACCCAGTTTTTCGTGTCTCAATTCAAACCATAATATTTCTTCTGTTTTTGTTTGATTTTTTCTTAATTCTTTTCTTCTTTCTTTAAGAACCTCATTGTTGTGAATAAGTTTAGACATTTTGATTTTTGTTCCCTTCTTATCCCCTCACCTTCGCAAGGTGAGGGGTAGTTCCGCTTTAGCGGAACGGGGTGGGGTCGTTCCTATTTTCTTTTTATTACTCTTTCAATTGCCGCTTCTATACTTAAAACGCCCATACCATAATATTCAATCAGCTCGGAAGCAGTGCCGGATTGGCCAAATTGGTCATGAACGCCAATAAGTTCCATAGGCACCGGATAATTTTGAACCAAAACTTCGGCAATGGCAGAACCCAAACCGCCAACCACCTGATGTTCTTCCACGCTGACGATAGCTCCGGCTTCTTTGGCTAAATTTTTGATCGCTTCAAAATCAAGAGGCCTTATGCTTGAAATATTCAAAACTTTTATCGGGACGCCTTTTTGAGCAAAATTTTTGGCGGCCATTATTGCGTTATAAACCAAAGGTCCGGTTGCAATAATTCCAACTTGGGCGGTCATAGGAGGCGCATAAAAAATTGAGCTTTTACCTATTTCAAAAGGTGTTTCTCCCGTTGTTATTATAGGAGTTTTTTCTCTGGCTAAGCGAATATAAACTGGCTTATTTATTTTAACCGCTTCAACGATCGCTTTTTTAGCTTCAATGGCATCACAGGGAGAAAGCACAACCATATTCGGCAAAACTCGCATTAAAGCGATATCTTCTAGAGCTTGATGAGTTCCTCCGTCGGCTCCCACCGAAACTCCGGTGTGACTGCCGACAATTTTAACCGGCCTGTCATTATAAGCGATGGTTGTTCTGATTTGTTCCCAATTTCTGCCCGGGCTAAATACAGCGTAAGAAGCAGCAAAGGGAATCTTACCCATAGCAGCCATGCCGCTGGCAATGGTCACTAAATTCTGTTCAGCCACACCAACTTGAACAAATCTTTCAGGATATTTTCTGGCAAATAAATACATTTGGGTTGATTCATTCAAATCGGCGCAAAGCCCCACCACATTTTTGTTTTGATCTCCGGCCATAACTAACCCCTCGCCAAAGCCAACTCTTGTTGAAATTTTTTCTACATCCGCATCAAAAAGTTTTGTATTTAATTTTAAGTTTTGATTAAGCATTTTTTAATTCCTCAATAGCTTTTTCTCCTTCTTCTTTATTTATTAGCTTACTGTGCCATTCGTATTTGTTTTCCATAAAAGAAACTCCTTTGCCTGAAATAGTGTTGGCAATTATTACCGAGGGTCTGTCAAAAACGGCTTGAGCTTGCCCTACCGCCTCCACAATTTCCTTAAAATTATGCCCATTAATAGTTTGTGCATGCCAGTTGAAAGATTCCCATTTTTGTTTTAGTGGTTCCAACGGCATTATGTCTTCGGTATAACCTTCTATTTGAATATTATTTCTATCTATTATAACCGTTAAATTTTGAAGTTTTTCTTTGGCGCTAAGCATTATAGCTTCCCAAATATTTCCCTCCTCAAGTTCCGCATCACTAATGATGCAATAAAATTGTTTGTATGAATATTTGCCATTATCAATTCTGTCAGCTAAACACATACCCGCCGCCTGAGAAAGGCCTGAACCAAGCGGGCCTGACGAGGTTTCAAGAAGCGGTAGAAATCTTCTATCAGGATGCCCCTGCAATCGTGAACCGAACTTTCTCAGAGTTTTTAATTCTTCAAGAGGAAAATACCCGGCATGAGCCAATGTTGCGTAATAAACAGGACAAATGTGGCCGTTTGAAAGCACCAGCCGATCTCTTTCTTCCCACATTGGATTTGTCGGATCATGCTTCAAAATTCCAAAATAAAGAATGGTAAAAATATCAGCCATTCCTAACGCTCCGCCAGGATGTCCACTCCCAGCCTCCACCAGCATTTCAATAACCGAGATCCTTATATCTCTTGCCTTCTCCTCCAGCCATTTTATTTTTTCATCCGTCAGTTGGAGCATCTTATAATGATTGAAGTTTAATTATAGCTTCTTTTATGTTTGGAGCGTTGAATATGGCCGAGCCGGAAATGAAGCGGGAGACGCCGGCGTCTTTTAGTTTGGGAATAGTTTCTTCATTTACTCCTATGTCAATCTGAATTGTGGTTGAGGGGTGTTTTTCGTGAAAGTATTTTATTTTATTCATAATAGAATTGTCCAGTTCTATGCCACTGTGGCCAATTTTGTCGTTGCCCATAAATTGGACAAAATCTGTTTGAGGCAAAAATGGCTGGAGAAGATCCACATCCACCGAAGGTTTTATACCTAAACCAGCCTCGCAGCCCAAATTTTTAATGGTATCAAGACATTCTTTTATATGGTCAGTAGAATCAATATGAATAACAAAACTTTTGGCGCCTAAAGAAATAAAATCATCCAAATATTCAACTGGATGCAAAATCATCATATCTATTTCCAAAATAAAATCATCAATGTGCGGAAATTTTTCTTCACCTCTGGCAAATTTCATGAGATCATCCGAATTTTTCTCTACAAAAGGCCATGTCTTTACGGGAGCATATTTTCCATCCACAATATCCACTTGCACCTTTTTGACCAATCCCAAAAGCTTGTCCAATTTTTCTCTGACAATATTGAGGTCTTGGGGAATGATTGATGGGATAATTTCTATCATGATTGTTTTTAATTTTCAATTTGCTCAATTCTTCTTTTGTGTCTTTCCTCACCAGAAAATTTTGTTTCTAGCCAAAGTTTAACTGCTTCTTTGACTTCATTCATAGACAAAAATCTTGCGCCTAAAGATAAAACATTTGCATCGTTGTGTTCACGCGATAATTTTATTATTTCAAGATTACCCCCATAATATTCTGCCACTCTCACATTTGGAAATCTGTTTGCCACCATTGCTTCTCCTTGACCGCTACTCCCCAAAACTATTGCCATTGAGCCGTCTGTGGCCCCAGAGACTGCCTGCGCGGCTTTTTTTATAAATTCAGGATAATCATCCTCTGGATTAAATTCATAAGCTCCACAATCTTCGACTTCGTAACTAAATTCTTTAACATACTTAATCAAAGCATTTTTCATATCAAATCCAGCATGATCGCTTGCAAAAAAAATTTTCATATTGTTTATAAATAAATTTTACAATTGTGGCAAAGTTTGATTTCCGCATACATCTCGTGCTTCAATATTCCCATTAGGCATCTCAGTAACTTTATAACACTCGGAACTTCTCTTGCACATAGTTGTAGAATCACTAAAAGCAGTCTCTGATTCTTTTGTCTTTAAAATCCCAATTCTAGTTTTACCTCCATACCCACTCTCCTGAGCATTCAAGTATCCTTCTTTAGATACTCTAACACTTACTCCATTACCTTTGTAATTAAGAGAAAAATATCCTGATTGATTTGTGATATCATCATAACTTTCCGTACTTCCACCCCAATGAAATGTCAGAACATCTAATAAAGTTGCTTGTTTTGCCACTTTTACTTCCGCATTAGATACTGGTAAATCTGTCTCGCAGTCGTAAACGGTGCCTTCAAATTTTTGAGACCCATAATCACCCCATAAAGTTTTTATCACAAATAAAATCGCTACAATTATAACCAAAACCAAAATAATTTTTATTAATTTTTTCACATTTTTATGCTATTTGTAAAAATCTTCTTCTTCATAATAATACGACTGCTCTACACCCTTAATAAAGACTTCGCGGTCATCAATTTTATCGGTCAAAGCAACGCGCAAAAGCTCGCGAATCTCGAGGTTGTTCACCGGGCTGCGCTGCATGGCGTTCAAATAGTCGGCTTTGTCGATCTTGGCCCAATCAACGCACCGCCCGATATTTTTTTTCAAAATTAAATCAAGCCAAATCCTCATACTCCTCCCATTGCCTTCCATAAACGGATGAGCGATATTCATCTCCACATATTTAGCCACAATTTCTTCAAAAGTACTTTCCGGCATTTCTTCGATTCTAGCTAAACTTTCAGCAAGATATAAAGAAGAAGCGAACCGGAAACCGCCCTTGCTTATATCTTTAGTGCGAACTTGCCCAGCGAAATCATACAGTCCCAGAAATAAGTATTTGTGAATTTGTTGCAAACCCTTGGTGGTGCCGATTTCAAAACTTTCAATTTCTTGGCTACCAAAAAGTTTTGTAGCTCGTTCTTTGCTGATTTCGTCAACATTTTGCATATTAATATTATACCACAATAAACTATAAATATTCCCCTATTTTCAAGACATGTTTTATTAAAGTGGCGGTGTAACCCATTTCGTTGTCATACCAAGCGCAGACTTTTACCAAATTTTTATCTATCACCTTGGTTAAATTAAGGTCGGCAATTGATCCGTAAAGAGAACCAATAATATCGGCAGAGACAATTGGGTCTTCAGTTATTGTAAAAATGCCTTGCCACCTTGCCTCTCCCGCTGCTTCTTTGAGAATTTTATTTATTTCTTCCACACTGGTTTCCCTTTTTGAAATAAAAGTAACATCAACGATTGACCCCGCAATTACAGGAACTCGCATAGCCAATCCGTCAAATTTACCTTCTAATTCTGGAATAGCTTTAGTGACGGCAATAGCCGCGCCGGTGGTTGTTGGCACGATATTCTGGGCAGCGGCGCGCCCCTCCTTCCAATCTTTTTTGTTTGGTCCATCTACTATGCTTTGACTGGTTGTATATCCATGCACCGTGTTAAGCACCGCTTTTTCAATGCCTATTTTTTCATTTAAAATCTGAATAAGCGGCGCGCCGGCATTGGTGGTGCAAGAAGCATTTGAACTTATAATGCTTTTTTCTAATTTTTCATCATTTATACCCATCAAAACCATAACTTGAGTTTCGTCTATCGGTTCGTCTTTGACTGGCGCGGTTATAAGCACCCTTTTAGCTCCAGCATCAATATGAGCTTTAGCTTTTTCAAAAGAATTAAAGGCGCCCGTTGATTCAATAACCACATCTATTTCCAAATCTTTCCACGGCAACTCTTTTGGTTCTTTTAAGCTAAAAAATTTAACTTCCATCGCCTCGCCGGAGCTTTGAGCGAAGGCGGGTTTTCCAATTATCAGCGCGTCTTTGTTTGCTTTCACAGAAACAGGAAATTGCGCAGCTCCATAGGCTGTATCATACTTTAAAAGATAGGCAATATTTTCTATATCACCCAAATCGTTTATAGCCACCAGTTCTATTTCTGGCGTATTTTGCGAGAGTCTTATAAACGCTCTTCCAATCCTCCCCGCGCCATTCACGGCGACTTTAATTTTTTTATCCTGCATACACTAAATTATATCAAAAACAAAAAATCAATGTGCAAGAAATTGGGTAAAAGAAAAAATTTAGTTTTACGCCGTTTTGGCTTCAGCAACAGCCGTTATATCGCCAATTTCACAAACTCCGCCAACGCAGGCCAACTCTTTGGCGCCAATGGTTTGGTCGCTTTTTTCATAGAGAACAAGTTTTGAGAAATCAAGATGGCTGATAGTTTTCAGGCGCTGTTCATATTCTTCTTTGGTGATTTCTTCATAGGGAGCAAGCTGGTAGACATGGTTATCGCGTGGCAAAAATGAAAGACCGCCCATGATATCCCAGTTCTTGTAAACAAAATCCGCAACGGAAGTCCATTCATCATCCCCGACATAAACGGTAACCGACGGGTTATGCTCGGTGAAATTTCTCTTCAGCCTTTCCCACTCTTTCAGCATTTCAATGGCGGTAACATCTTTGTTCACAAGAGCTCCTTCCGGAGCTTTGCATGGAAATTCCAAAACCATTTTAGATGCGTTTGAAGTGGAATAACCGACTTCAGGCAATGCTGGTACGCCCTGGTCCTTGACAAGCTGAAGAAGGGGGTCGTTTATGGAAATTCTGACTCGGCGGATATAATATTTTGAATACCAAGTGTGCATACCGGAACCAACCCCCAGAAGCTGCCCTGAATTACCATGAGGTTTGACACAGGTAATGGAAGTTGATTCATTTACACCCAGACGTTTTGCATATTTTTTGTTTGTTTTAATGGCTTCGTCACGGAGAGTCCGCAGATTTTTGTCGTCTCTGACTATTTTGTTGTCGTAATAGCCGGTAATTGAGACCCCGAGGAGCTGTTCTTTTTCGCAATTCTCTTTCCACTCTTTTGATAAGTATTCAAAATTTGTAAGGGTTGCTTGATAAGTGCCTAAAATAGTCGCCAAACGCATCTTTCTTTTTAAGTTTTCCATATCGTCATGCGGACGAACAACGATGGAAGTGAGATTGCAAAACTGTTTTGACTGAAGATAAATTTCTCCGCACGGATTCATTCCTATTTGTTTTGCGTCTTTTACAATTTCCCAGCGCCGGCTTGGCATTTGCGCCTGCAGGCTGCCGCGGTTAAAAATGCCCCGCTCTCCGGCATGAGAAGTAACCAGTGCGGTCCATTCCTGCAAAAATTCTTCAGCCGAAGGCCTTACTTCATAAACGGCGGAGTTATTTGCCATTGAACGCTGGCCTTCCGTTTGCCAGAAATTGCCCTTTTTTGCATCCCGCATTTCATAATCATCAAAAGCGGACAGAGAAATAAGGGCTGAACGCCGCATACCACCGGCATCAACTATAAGTCCGATTTCACAAATAATATCGTGGAGATCCAGAGTAGTAAGCCTGCGTCCTTGGCGGGAAAGTATTTTACGCTTGGTAAATTTCATTAAATCCTGAAGCACGCCTGGTCCAGATGCCCTGCCCCCCATCGTGCTAAGTTTTGCTCCGGCCGGCCGGATAAGGGAATAATCAATCTCAACATCTTTTCCGTGTTCCCAAGCTTCACAGGCCTTGACAAATCCTTGGCACCAGCCGATTTTATCATCCTCAATCGTTATTTTAGGGGCCATTTCGCCTGTTTGTTTTTGAATTTGGGGAAACTTGCCTACATTTTCCGGCTCAACCGAAAACCCGCATCCGGCGCCGCACATTGATACATACATTATTTCAGAAAGGTCCCGCCAACTTGTCGGGGCGATATAGGCGCAATTATAGGCGCACACATTTGTCCTCCTTGCCGCTTTGCCGGATGACCAAAGAAGCCTCATTGAGGGGCAGACTTCCTGATTTAATATTGCATCTTTTAATTCCGAATACTCTGTCTCCGTAAATTTGTCGCCCATATTCTCTCTCATAAAATCTATAAAGCGGCCAATTGATTCCATCCATGTTTCTCTGCGGCCGAGCTCTTCGCGCCACTTTGAATAAAATTGGTAGAAAATAAATTCCTGATAGGGCGTTTTAAAATACTTGCTGCTCTCGGCCATTTTTCTTTTCACCTCCTCAGGCACTATCATACTCTGTTCGCGAAGCCTTGTTCTCTCCTGCCTGTAAAGAATATAATTTTTTGCCGTGTTTACATATTCAGAAAGCATAAGCTTTCTTTCTACCGTATCCTGTATTCCTTCCACCCCGGGTATGAAATTTTTGAATTTTTTATTTATGCGCGCCAAATCCGACAATACTTTGTTTGCCACTTTTCTAGCTTCAACCTCAGAACCCTCATTGGAAGCTTTCATGGCTTTGTTTATGGCTGTCACAATCCTTTCAAAATCAAAAGGAGCAATAGAGCCGTCCCGTTTTTGAACTTTTTTTATGATATCAATTTTAGCCGGCTTTTTTGGTGTTTTTTTGATTTTTTGAGGCATATTTTTATAAAAAATTAAAAATTTTGCGCTTTTTTGTTAAATTTTGATAAAAATTTAAAAATTCTGGTACCTCATTCTACAATTTTTACGCCACTATAACCTGTGGATAACAGTGCAGAAAACAGAAAAAATTAAAAGGCAACAAAATCTCCAATTTTAATGTTATTTTTCAGCAAAAATCCGGCTGGGATTTCCAGGACATACAAAATTGGAACTGGAGAATTAAAAACTTTTGGATAAGTTTCCGGCAAAACATTTTCTGCCAGATATATTATTTTTTTATCTTTATTCAGCCAGGCAATATCTATGGGAAATTTCATATCTTTCATCCAAATGCCGTAATATCCCTCTTTATCAAACACAAAAAGCATTCCTTCTTTCTCTCCCAGCCCCTCTTTTCCTGAAAGTCCTCGTGTCCTTTTTGCATCCGTATCAGCTATTTCAATTATTTTTAATATTTTTTGGCTTTTTTCAGATTTTTCTACTGATTTTTGCTCAATTTCTTTATTTTTATCTCTTAAACCAAAAGAAACAATCAAAAACACTATTGATAATGCAAAAATAACTGTTTTTTTCATAATTCATATTATAACAAAAAACCCTTCGATAAACTCAGGGTTTTTTGCGATTAAATGTAAACGATGTTATCGTCTAAAATTATCTCTGCGAGGACGGGCCTCTTGAGGGCGAGCCTCATTTACGGTCAGGGCCCTTCCTTCAATATCCTTGCCATTCCATGCATCGATGGCGGCATTGGCTTCGGCATCATTTGTCATAGTTACAAAACCAAAACCCTTGGAGACACCTCTTTCCCTGTCCATAATAACGACAGCCTCGGTGACCTCGCCGTTTTTGGAGAACATGTCTCTCAAATCGGCATCGGTGGTTTTGTAAGGCAAATTGCCTACGAAAAGCTTTTTCATTGCGTACTTTGTTACATTGCGATTAAAACGACCAATGGTTCGATTGCTCTCACCATAAAGCGGTTCCGCCTGCTGTTCGCGATACAAAGCCCGCAAAACAAACAAAGAGAACTTAACACTTACTTTAATAATATATACCTATGCCTCCCAAAAGTCAACCCCATTGCACATTTAAATACAGATGCTATCATGTACGAGTTATTAAAAAAGTTCCGAAGCATAACCTTCCGCAATACCGAAATAGCCCAACCTTCACTAAAGTTACGGCGGGCAAGGCAAGAGAATGCGGAAAAGCGACGGTTTTTGTTTTGCAAAATTATTATGGTTAAAAAAATTGTTGAAAAAAAAGAAGAAAAGCAAGAAAGCAGAATGTCCAAATTTTTGGACGGCTCGGCGCTACCGCCAGCCAAAGATTCAATTGTGGAAGGCGCGGTCATAGCTATTGCCAAGAATTCTATTTTCGTGGATTTGCCACCTTGGGGCACCGGGGTTATTTTTGGCAAAGAATACATCAACGCACGCGATTTAATAAAGAAGATAAACATTGGAGATAGAATTACCGGCAAAATAGTCGGCAATGACAATAAGGAAGGATATATAGAAATATCTCTGAAAGAAGCTAAGCAAGCTCTTATTTGGAGCGACGCCGAGGAAGCGATTAGAGACAAGAAAGTATTTGAAATACCAGTTAAGGAAGCAAATAAGGGGGGCTTGATGCTAGTTTGGCAAGGCATTACCGGCTTTTTGCCGGCCTCCCAATTAAAGATGGAGCATTATCCGCGAATTTCTGATGGAGACAAAGACAGAATATTGGAAGAATTGCGAAAATTAGTAGGTCAAAAACTTTCGGTGGCTATTATTGCCACCAACGCTAAAGAAGGTAAACTTATTTTTTCCGAGAAAGACCCCGATAGCGGCGAGAAAGAAAAAATAATTGATAAATACAGCTTAGGAGATGAATTAGAAGGAGAGGTGACCGGCATCGTT
The DNA here is from genome assembly GCA_038056395.1 of Patescibacteria group bacterium. Classification (GTDB taxonomy): domain Bacteria; phylum Patescibacteriota; class Minisyncoccia; order Phycocordibacterales; family WO2-35-19; genus WO2-35-19. Next base: position 39,646 of record JBBUFS010000003.1, read on the forward strand.
GACTTCGGAATTTTTGTTAAAATAGAAGAGGGTTTGGAAGGTCTGGTTCATATTTCAGAAATAGATTGGGGCCTCGTTGACGATCCGCACAGGTTTGCCAAAGTGGGAGATAAAATAAAAGTAAAAATAATTGAAATAAAAGACAGCAAAATTTCCCTTTCCATTAAAGCTTTAAAGGAAAATCCGTGGACCGAAGCGTCTAAAAAATACAAAAAAGATGATGTGGTCAGCGGAGTAGTTATTAAATTCAACAAACACGGCGCTTTAGCTTCCATTGAAGAGGGGGTGGCCGGCCTGATTCATATTTCCGAATTCGGCACCGAAGAAAAACTGCGCGAAAAACTAGAGCTTGGCAAGACCTATAATTTTAAAATAAATATTTTTGATCCCAAAGAGCAAAAAATGGCATTGTCATTTGTTGAGAAATAATTATATGGGTCTTTTTAATTGAATGCATTCATCGCCTTGTCTCGTCCGTCAGTAATGGGTTCCCCTGATGGGCACCATCAAGGGGATTCAAACTCGGCATATTCAAGTTCGAGTTCAGAATGTTTTTTCTGCTGAATATTTTCAAAAGAATCTTCTACCATCTTCTTATAACTACTGGGATCTTTAAGTTGATCTAAAATAATTTTGTTTTTACAAATTTTTTCAGAATTAATACTTAAATATTCTACATAACTACTCCACCGCCAACTAATGTCTTTTTTTATCAAGTTAGCAATTCTTGGATTTAAATGAATATAAGCAGAGAGCCACAATAAATATTCATTACTATCTATAAGTACAGATTTAAATTGGTCCTGAAATAAAGAACCGACTCGATTGTATTTTAGATTGAAGTATTTTGAATAACTACTACACACTTTTAAAATAAGTCTGCTTACAGAAACATCGCTATTTTGTTTGATTAAAATATGAAAATGATTTGGCATCAAACAGTAGGTAATAAGCGAAAAAGATCCAGGTGGAAGCATTTTTCTGATGTATGGTGTGTGACTTTTTCCTCGATAGACCTTATTTTTTAATTTGGAAACTTTCTTATTTGGAAATAAATTTTCTTTTAATCGATTAAAGAAAACATTAAAATCTTGTTCATCTTTAAATATAGCCATCTTATCAACTCCACGATTATAGATATGGTAATAACAACCTGGTGCAAAATTCTTATAATCTCTGGTACCCATGAAAAACATTATAACTCCCCTTGATGGTGCCCATCAAGGGGATCTGTGGAAAACAAAAAGTGCCAAGGACGCGCCTTGACACTTGATTGCCCAAAGTCAGACATTGGGCAATGTTTGCTCTTCCATAATTGCTTTGTATTGAGCATTAAGAGATCTCATAAATATTTTCAAAAATCTTTTGTCAGACAAACTCTCGAGTGAGAGCATGACTTTTCTAAGATCTCCGAGATAATCATCTATCTCGGGATGCTCTGATGAATCATTGGAAGCCAAAAGGGTCTGCCTCACAAATTCTTCGACCACCTTTTGAATACTCGTTACTTTTTTGACAGAATGGAGTTTCAATTTCGTGTGTAAATCTCGATCAAGAAAAATGCTTACTTTTACCTTTTCCACCCTCGTTTTCTCCATGTACAAATCTCCTCTATTTGCAGACTACTCTTTTTAAATAAATAATCAACTTTAATTAAACATATTCATCGCTCTGTCTCGTCCGTCGGTGATGAGAGTCTGGATGGCTTCGCTTACTTTTTTAAAGATTTTTTTTATAATTTCCAGTTCAGCCGGTTTGAATTTATTCAATATAAAATCAATGACCGCTTTCTCGCCTTGAGGTTTTTTAATTTTTCCGCTCGGAGTTGCGGATGAAATGCCAATTCTTATTCTGACAAATTCTTTTGTCTTGACTGCTTTAACGACTGAGTCCAATCCCCTATGCCCACCCGTACCTTTATTGTAAGAAATTTTTAATGTTCCCAAAGGCAAATCAATATCGTCATGCACCACAATCAAATTTTCCAGACCTTTTTTAGAAGTTTTTAATTTTGGCTTAACAAAATAAGAAACGGCTTGCCCTGATTTATTCATAAATGTCTCCGGCAAAATTAAAGTGGCTGGTTCTTTTCCTATTTTTGATTTTGAAATTTGAGATTTGGATTTTTTATCAAATTCCCATTCCGGAAAATTTAAATCTTTATATAATTTCATAACCGCCTCCCTTCCGGTATTGTGGCGAGTATTTAAATATTCCTCTCCTGGATTGCCCAAACCTATGATGTAAAACATAAAATTTTGAATTAATTGGTATATGTAATATAATAGCTCAAATGAACGAAGAAAATCAAACTTCTAAAGAAAATCCAAAATCTTCTTTTTGGGAACTGGTGCGATATGCTGTTATCGCTCTGCTTATTGTAGTGCCATTTCGCATTTATGTGGCCCAGCCGTATGTGGTGAGCGGGGCTTCGATGGACCCGACATTTAGAGATGCCGATTATTTGATTGTGGACCAGCTTAGCAAAAGATTTGAAGAGCCAAAAAGGGAATCCGTTATTATCATAAAATACCCCAGAGACCCTTCCAAATTTTTTATAAAAAGATTAATCGGCTTTCCCGGCGAAACGATTGAAATAAAAGGGGGTGTGGTTAATGTTTTTAATGAAGACAATAAGGAAGGCCTAAAATTGAATGAGCCTTATATCGTTTTTAAAAAAGATGAAAACTTTTCTATAAAGTTGGGAGTTGACGAATATTTTGTGATGGGAGACAATCGAGCCGGCAGCTCCGATTCAAGAGTTTGGGGGCCATTGCCTAAAAAATATATTATTGGCAGGCCGATTGTAAGATTATTACCGTTGGAAAAAATAAATATCTGGCCAGGAATTTATTAAAATTATGGACCACAAACCAATTCAAGACAGAAATGTCAAGGAAATGACCGGGATAGATAAGATTGCAAAGTTTTATGGCTTTCAGCCGATTATTCCGCCGGCAATAGAAAAACAAGATTTTGAATGTGTTAAGAATTTTGATCAATCTTCGCATCCGGCAGAAAAATCGGCTCTTTTGCGTATGTATTTTGAAGAAAGAATGATGTCTTTGCCGCAGCCAAACATGTTTTATTGCGAAAGGCCGTTTCGCGGGTCAAAAGAAAAGAAAAAACCTCTTCGGCTGGAAGGGGCAATAGTTTCCTTGGGTTCTTCTAAAAGCATCTGCGAATGCCTTGCCATCCAAACCGGCATCGCCATATTAAATGAGGCGGGCTATAAAAATATGGAAGTTCAGATAAATTCAATTGGAGATAAAGATTCAATGAATGAATTTCAAAAAAAATTAGCTTTGTTTGTCAGAAAAAATTTCAATGCTTTCCCAGCCGATTTGAAACAGGCTATTAAAAAAGATTTGTTCGTTGTATTGAAAGAATGCCGGGATGATTGTCAAAGTTTTCAAGCTGAATGCCCCAAATCGATAGATTTTTTATCCGAATCAAGCAGACTGCATTTTAAAGAAGTGCTTGAATTTTTGGAGATTATGGATATTCCTTATCAAATAAATCATCATCTGGTCGGCGATCTGGATATCGGGTCGGAAACTATATTTTCCATATTAGACGCTCAAGATGGAAAAAATGAACTGGCTTACGGTTTCCGTTTTAACCGGCTGGCAAAAAAAATAGGCTGCAAAAAAGATTTGCCCTGCAGTATTTTGAATATTTCCGCCAAGCTCAAAAAAAATTTAAAGAAAGTCAGAGCCAAAATAAGCAAACCCCAGTTTTATCTAGTTCAATTCGGTCCTGATGCCAAATTAAAAAGTTTCCTTATATTGGAAGAACTTTATAAAGCCGGAGTAAGCGTTATCCATTCAATAGCCAAAGACAAATTAGGCGGTCAAATAAGCACCGCCGAGATTTCAGAGGCTCCCTATATAATCCTTATCGGCCAAAAAGAAGCTTTGGAAAATTCAGTCATCATCCGTAATACCGCCACCCGCGCCCAAGAAGTCGTCCCCATCTCCGAGCTGGCCGTCAAAGTCAAAGAGTTGGGTTAAATGTTGGAATCAGTTTTTTTGCATAAAAAATAAAGATGTGATAGGATATTTTCATGGCGGTAAATGTGGAAATAACAAAAAGCGGCAATGACAATAATTTGGGGCTGATCAGGAAGTTCACTAAAAGAGTGCAGGGCTCCGGCATTTTGGCGCGTCTGCGAAGCCGAAGATATAGCGTCAGAAAACTTTCTGAATATGTCAAAAAGAAAAGAACCCTTAAAAAAATATCTGAAAGAGCCAGAATCCGAGAGCTTATCAAAATGGGCAAAATGCCCGGCACGCTGGAATAAATGAAGATAAAGCTGCCTATTGAAAAAATTAAAAATGATATTTTAGGAAAACGGTATGAGCTTTCCGTTGTTTTTACAGGTAAAAACAAAATAAAATCTTTAAATAAAAAATATAGAAAAAAAAATGTGGCGACAGATATTTTATCTTTCAATTTATCTCCGTCTATGGGGGAAATCTTTATTTGTCCGGAAATTGCAAAAACAAAATCAGCCAAATTTGATATGACATTCCCAAATTACTTGCTGTTTTTAGTTATCCACGCAATTTTTCATTTGAAAGGAATGGAACATAGTAGTAAAATGGAAAGATATGAGCTCGCGTATTACAGCCGGTATAGATATAGGCACTTATGAAGTGCGGGTAGTGGTTGCGGAACAGACGGCCCAAAATTATTTGCCAAATATTATAGGCACCGGCAGAGCCGAATCAAAAGGCCTTCGGCACGGGTATATAATAAACACCGCCGATGTTGCCAAGAGCGTATCCTTAGCCATAAAACAAGCCGAGAAGTCTTCCGGCATCAAAATAAAAAAAGTGTTTATTTCTATAGGCGGAGTTGGTCTTTCCGGCCTAAATTCTCAAGGTTCGGCCATTGTCGGCCGGGCCGACCAGGAAATAACAGAAACAGATGTGGAACAGGCCATTGCCGCCGCCGAAGAATCCATACCAAGCGCTTTAATGCAGAACCGGAAGATAATATATTCCATTCCCACCTCCTGGAAAATAGACGGAAAACCGGTATTGGGCAGAGTTCTCGGCATGAAAGGGGTAAAACTGGAAACTAAAGCCCTTTTCATCAGTTGTATTGAACTTCATCTGGACGATTTGGTGGAAGCGGTAGAAAACACCGGAGTGGAAGTAATTGATGTGGTTGCTTCTCCCATTGCCGCCAGTTTTGTAACTCTTTCAAAAAGCCAAAAGATTGCCGGCTGTGTGCTGGCTAACATAGGAGCAGAGACGGTATCAATTGTAGTATTTGAAAATAATATACCGATATCTTTGGAAATATTTCCCATTGGCGGTTCAGATATCACCAACGATATCGCCCTCGGTCTTAAAATATCTTTAGAAGAGGCCGAGTCTATAAAACTGGGAGGAGTTACTGCCACTAATTATTCAAAGAAAAAATTGGAAGAAATTATTTCGGCTCGTCTGGGGGATATATTTGAATTGATTGAAGCTCATCTTAAAAAAATCGGCAAGTCAGGTGTTTTGCCGGCCGGCATAATAATAACTGGCGGCTCTTCTTCCATCGGCCTGATTGAAGATTTAGCCAGAAGCTATCTTCGCCTGCCTTCCCGCATCGCCTCTTTGAATATTGGCAACCCTTCGACAAGCTCAGGGCAGGCAGGAAAATTTCAAATAAAAGATTCTTCCTGGTCTGTCGCTTATGGACTCTGCATCATCAGTAATCTGCCAGACGAAGAAGAAAGGCTCGGCCTTAAAAAACATAGCCAAAATTTATTTAAAAAAGTGCTCCAAACCCTAAAACACTTTCTGCCATAATTCAAGCTTTGCGTTTTTATGGCTTTTTTGATACTCTACATTCATGCCTCAAATAAAACCGGAAGTAGAAGTCTTTGCCAGAATAAAGGTAGTAGGTGTAGGCGGTTCCGGCAAAAATGCCATTAATCATATGATTAACTCCAAGGTAAGGGGGGTGGAGTTTATTGCCATAAATACGGATGCTCAGGACCTGCATCATTCGGAGGCGAAAAAGAAAATACATATTGGAAAAAATTTAACAAAAGGCTTAGGCACCGGCATGAATCCGGAATTGGGCAAACGAGCCGTGGAAGAAACCAAGGAAGAGGTACAGGAAGCTCTAAAAGGGGCCGATATGGTTTTTATCGCCTATGGCGCGGGGGGAGGAACTGGCACTGGCGCCGGACCAATCATTGCCCGGACCGCCAAAGAATTGGATGCTCTAACAGTGGGTGTAGTCACTAAACCGTTTTCTTTTGAAGGCCAGCAAAAAATGCGGTTGGCCGAAGCCGGGCTGGAAGAGCTTCGTCAATCAGTTGATGCTCTTATAGTTATTCCAAATGACAGACTCCTGGCCACCATTGATAAAGAAACTTCAGCCAAAAATGCCTTCGCTATGTGCGACGATATTCTAAAACAAGCGGTTGAAGGCATCTCCGACTTGATTACCATGCCCGGTATCATAAATATAGATTTTGCCGATGTTAGAGCGATTATGGAAGGCGCCGGCGGAGCTTTGATGGGCATCGGTCGGGCCAGTGGCGAAAAAAGAGCCGAGGAAGCAGCCAAACTGGCCATTAATTCACCGCTTCTGGAAGTTTCCATAAATGGCGCTAAGGGGGTGCTCTTTTCCATTGCCGGAGGTGACGACTTAACTATGTTTGAAATACACGATGCCGCCAAATTCATTACCGAGTCGGTAGATCCAAATGCTAAAATAATATTCGGCACCGTTCGTGATGAAAAACTCAAAAAAGGTGAAATAAAGATTACCGTCATCGCCAGCGGTTTTCCGGAGAGTTATATGAAGAAAAATTTGTTTGGAGATAAGGGGGAAGAAGATGGCAAAGGCAAAATATTTAATTCCGTATTCAGAACTGACAAAGGAGACAAAAAAGAAGAAGAGCCGGAAGGAAAAAAACAAAATATTATAGAAGATGACGATGAATGGGGCGCCGTGCCGGCATTTTTAAGACGTTCTAAATTAAAATAAATTCCTTCCCAGGGGGTGACCCTTGAAATGCCCCTGCCCCAAAGGGTCACCACCAACTTTTTTGTTTTTCCTACCTCACCCCGTTCCGCTAAAGCGGAACTGCCCCTCCCCTTTGCAAGGGGAGGGGCAATCCGACGCAAGTCGGATGGGGTGAGGTAGTAAGGGTTGGGGATGAGGTAGTAATATGATACAATAAATTTTATGTACGATTTAATTATTATAGGCGGGGGGCCGGCGGGAGCGGCAGCGGGGGTATACGCGGCTAGGAAGCAAATAAAGACGGCGCTGATTGCCGAATCTTTTGGCGGCCAGTCTGTGGAGTCAGAAGAAATCCAAAATTGGATAGGCACCGTAGCTATTTCCGGCATTGATTTGGCTAAAAATTTCAAGGAACATGTCAAATTTTATGCTGGAGGTTTTGTTGATATCAAAGAAGGCGAAAGAGTCGGCAAAATCGAGCGTATTGAAAGTAACGGATTTTTGGTTACCAGCAATAATGGTGTTTATAAAACAAAAACTATTTTTATGGCCACCGGCGGCTCAAGGAGAAAATTGGAAATAACCGGCGCCAAAAAATTTGAAGGCAAGGGAATCACTTATTGCGCCTCCTGCGACGGGCCGTTTTTCACTGACAAGGATGTAGTGGTCATTGGCGGCGGCAATGCCGGATTTGAAACGGCCGCCCAATTATTAGCTTATTGCAAGAGTGTCACTTTGATTTCTCGAGGGGAATTTCATGCCGACCCTGTTACTGTTGAAAAAGTGCTGGCTGATTCAAAAATGAAAGCTCTGACTAATACTTTGCCAGTGGAAATAAAAGGGAACGATTTTGTAAAGTCTTTCGTTTATCAAAGAACCGCTCCTTTTGTGGATAATGTTGAAATTGAAACCGAGAGCATTTTCGTGGAAATCGGCCACATTCCGGCCACTTCTTTTGTGAAAGGTTTGGTGGAGATGGACGAATATAAACGCATCAAAGTTGACCCCAGAACTCAACGAACCAGCCTGGATGGAATTTGGGCAGCTGGTGATTGTACTGATGCTCTATATCACCAAAACAATATCGCCGCCGGCGATGCTACAAAAGCTTTAGAGGATATTTATCTGGAATTGCAAAGGATGAAATAACAACACACTTTTTATATTAGACGCTGGTTTGTCCCGCCGTAACTTTAGCGAAGGAGGAGCGTTTAGTATAGAATTTTTAAATTTTTGTTGCATTATTTTCATTTTGCCGGAGTGCCAAACATTTGAACCACAAAGACGGCTTGACGGCCTTTATAGATGCCGGTGGAAGTGGCAATGCCTATTTCGGTATATTTTGGATTCATAATATTTAAAAAGTGGCCGCGAGAATTCATCCAAGCAGTTTCTATGTCTTCACTGTTTTCAAAATTGACGGCCAAATTTTCTCCGGCATAAACATATTTGTAGCCGGCTTGATCAAGCCAATACCAAGGATTTTTGCCATCTGGAGTATTGTGAGCAAAATAACTCTTGGCCGCCATATCATCGGCTTTCATCTGAGCCGCTTTTTCAAGAAACGGATTTACTTTTAATTCTGAAATATTCGCGGCCGCCCTGTTTTGGTTTGTCAGAGCAACCAGCACGCTCGCATAAATCGCCGAGAGTGAATCAATAACCCCGATTCGCAAACCAGGCACAATTCCAATTAAAACAACCAAAATCACCAAACAAATAATAGCGATTTTTAATTTCATAATTTCTTTAATCCCCTTCATTCCTTGATTTTATAACAAATCTCCAAAAAATGTAAGCGATTAAAAGTATAATAAGGATCCAAAGCCACCACGAGAACAAACTGTTCCAGCCACCGGAAAATGCGGCGGCTAAATTGTTTTCGTTAGAAGTTGACGCTACGCTGCCACTTTCTGAGACAGCTCCATTATTATCAGAACTGGCTCCAAGTATTTCTCCCCAAGAAAATCCCAAAGGAGCCGACTTCGTCAAAGGATTCGTTGTACCAATGTCAGAAATAGGCACCGTAAACTCATGTTCATAACTTATAGTTGGCGGTGAAGCGCGGGATACCACTCTGTAGACATAAGTTTCGCCCGGTAGAAGACCGGTCAGCAAAACAGAATGGTTTATTACCTTTATTAAGCCCTCCGGCGTAATGGATGGATAGCCGAATTTTGGCAATGTCAAATCCAAAGTGTATGGGCCGCCAGATGCAAGGCCGTAAATAACTTGGGAAGTAGCTGGTTTATTTGTCTCCCAGTGGACGATGACCTCCGTTGTTTGCGGAAGCGGAACTTCGTTTCTCTCGTTATAAATCATTAGATGCGAGCCGCCTGAACTGCCCCCCGAAGTGCCGCCTCCAGTGCCGCGTTCAGGAGTTATAACAATGTCGTTGGTGCAATGCTGGCCGCCTCCGGAAAATCCGACGCAAACATCAAACTTGAGAGTCTTGCCTTGATAATTGTCGTTGGCATTTTCCAAAAAAGTTATTTTTAAATTATATGTTTTGGAACCGTCCGTTCCGATTGAAGAAAGAGGTACCGGACCGGCATTTAAAAAAGCTTCAAAATTGTTATTGTAAATTTCTGTTGAGCCATCAAGTATTCTTAAATTCATTTGACTGGCTAAATTGCCGTTATTTGAAATATTGACTGCTTCCACATAAGCATTTCGTATAACCGTATCGCTGTTTCCAACGGTAATATTCGCCTCTTTACTATCTCCCGGCACAAAATTTAAGGCTTCAAACAGAGGATTTGGACTAAAAATTACCGAGAGGGGCGGATTAGCCGCAAAAGCCGAGAAAGGAAGTAAAAATAAAATTGGAATTATAAATTTTTTCATATTGTTTCTGGTTCTATAATTACTGGTGTTTCAATAATTGATTCTGGAATTGGTTCGTCCACGACCTCTGAAATTATTTCTGGCTCAGGCGGTATTATGACTGGTTCTGCTATTTCTGGTGTTATACTGGCTGTTTCTGCAATAATTTCCGGTGTTGTTGTAGCTACTAAATCACCAATTATATTTTCAGTACTTGTAGCGATTGGTTCTGTGCTAGTGGATGTTTCTACAACTAAAATATCTAACGCTACCTCACTGCTACTGCCTCCTAAAATTTCTTCCGCTTTATTCGGCCCGCCCGGTGTCGGAATCGGGTCAACCCAAGCGCCTGTGCCGTCTGGAATTCTAGCAAAAGATTTATTTATTGGCACACCAGAGGAAGCATAAGAATAAAAATCTTGCTGTACTCCACTGCTATTAAAAAGTGTTATTGTTTCAGTGCCAGAATTATTTAAGAATTCTTTATTCATATAAACCACTAGCCAGCCCTTAGGCGCGATTATTGTGCTTGATGCGTGTATGGAAAAATCATATGTATTATTTAATAAAATATCTACTTTTCCTGTCGCGCTGGCATCTCTTATATACCAGCTACTTAAATCAAAACTGTTTGTCGAGCTGTTATTGTAAAGCTCAACCCATTCTCCATCTGGCGCATCTGCAGAATCATTTCCAATCGGATTAGGCAAAAATTCATTTAAAACCACATCCGGCACAATCGGCACAGTTGGTGCTGTTCCAATTTGGATTGAACCGTCTATCTCGGCCACATCGCTAAAACCTTGCAAACTGTTTGGCAAATTTGTTTGCCAAGCTATGTAAGATATTTTGAAATTGCATATTTTGCCTAAATCAGCAGATGGAATAGAATCAGTCGCCGTAAAAGTAAAATCCCATTGGACGGGACCAATCGGCGCGCTGGCAAAAGAAATAAAATTTTTCAGGGGCGAAGAAATAATTTGAGGAGAACTTGAGGCAGATATTGCAATGTAATCGCAGGCGGTCTGGTCGGTGTCCAAAATTGTTGAGCTGGCAAAATATTGGTAGTTCAAATTTGCCGGATTTGATTTTGATAATGTAATCGTAGTTGTTGTGGCATTACCAGAATTAACTATGCCAGAGATATTTCTGCCGGAAATATTAATATCTAAAATGCCGGCTGAAAAATTATTGCCAATCGAGTTTTCGATATCATTAAAATAAGCGTTGGTGGAATAAACATTGAAAGTCAGTATTCCTATTATTAAAAGCGCAGCTGGCGCAAATTTAAACAGCGTTTTTTCAAATTTCTTAAATATCTTTTTCCTTTTTCTTCTGGTGCTAAACATTTCCTTCTAAATTATTTGAAATTTTGGAATTTTTTATCTTCTTGACTTCTTTCATTATTTTCTTAACTTCATCATAAACAATATAAAGAGCTGGTAAAACAATGATCAAAATTAAACCGAGCGGTTTTCTGACAAAATCAACCGCATACCCAGCAAGAGGCACGGAAATATAAACTTTACCAATAATATCTCTTACCGCGACCTCCTTCATGTCCTCGGCATTGTTAGCGTCGCCTTTGGTCTTATAAATTGTCTGGCCTTCCTGGACGCGAATCTCCGCAATGCGGTGAGTGGTCGGTATTTGAGTTTTTGTATTTAGACCGAAAGTTACAATGTCGCCGATTTTATAATTTGCGGTCGGCTTCACCAGTACCAAACTCCCCGTATGTATGCTCGGCTCCATTGAGCCGGAGAGCACCGTCAAAACCTTTATGCCAGTAACGGGAAAAATAAAAACGATGAGCAGTATGGCAACAGCAAAAATAAAAGCAAGAACTACATAATAAATTATTTTTGATAATTTTTTCATACTTTTTCAAGCCTCACTCTCCCTCCTCACTTTTTAATAAAAGTGGGGAGGGGTTAGAAGCTTCAAAATCTATAACTGATTTATCCGGTTATGATTTGTAGTAGTCAATCAATCCAGTGTCAAACAGATAATTCGCGCCATTCCAAGCGTGAAATGTGGCAGTGCCAGCATCCAAATCTGAACTTGGGACAAGCCATACTTTCATGTTTGTGAATGTATTAGGGTCGGTTACAACCTGAGTAAAGCCCGTAATGTTGTTACTCCCATCAACCGTAACATTTGCTAAGACAACACCAGTTCCTGGCCATCCGGCACCGGAAGGGGTTGAGAATAATTCAGGATAAGTAATCAAAGAATGAGGTCCTGCAACTACTGTTTTTCCTGTTAAGCTATTAATCTTGAGAATAGAATCTTTTACTCCGTAAGTAAAGGTTACTTGTGGAGCCGTATCGCTTCTCACTCTCCAAGGAGCCACTTGGTCTTTATCTTCCAAAACCGCCGTGCCTGTCAACTGTTCACCAGTCAAAGTGATATCGAAAGTCATCTTATCGCTTTGAGCCCAATTTCCAGTCTCAGCAATCATGTGATAACTCTCTGTTACATCCATACTCCATCCGGCTGGAATCATGCCCAAAAATGTGCCGTTGCCATTGATTTGGTTAATGGTTTTGTTTAGATTATAAAGAGTTTGATTCCACTGTGCTACACCTTGTCCATTCTTTAATACGACAGACAAGTCATACTGGATAGTTGTATCAATAGCATTTTGTAGCTCTACTGGAAGTTGATTGGTTTCGTAATAATTTATTTCTGGGTCATTTGTTCCATTTTCTTCGGTCACAATATTGTCAACTTTTTTCCACACATTTACAGGATTGGTTCCTGAGTTATGGATTGTAAAGTTAGAGTAAGCAACTTGGCTAGGCTTCATATCAGTTAAAGCAAATGGGGCCGTTTCTTCAAAGCTGGAGGTTATATCAATTGTCCCGGCTGTGAAAGTGTTTCCAGTTGAAGTTTCTGTATCGGAAAAAAAAGCCCCCGTAGCGCCTAAAACTAAGGCGCCAACGACAGCCAATACTCCGACACTTCCTAATATTTTTTTCATATTTAATTTAAATTTATAATTAATAATTAAAGAACAAATTTTTATCTCGCGCCAGATTTAACCGACCGTCAATATTGGCGCAAGGTTCAGTATCTTAATAATAATGCCGTTCCTCAGTAATTTAGATTACTAGCACTAATTTTAAAATGCAAAACAATTATCCCCAATTAATCCCCATTATCAAAAATGACTTTTAGACGGCTATTTCAGCTTTAAACAACAACTCAAATAGAAAAGGACAAAATTACTATTTTTTAGCATTGTCCTTTTGTTTAAGAACTACACAATATATCAAAATAAAATCTATATTAGACGCTCAGCGTTTAGTATAGTATTTTTATAAAAATATTGTTTAATTTTATTTAATAAATTGATGTTAGGGAAAAAATTTGATAAATTTATAAGGCGCGGTTAGCTCAGTTGGTTAGAGCGCGTCTTTGACGTAGACGAGGCCGTGAGTTCAAATCTCTCACCGCGCACATGAAAAAGTTTTTTGTCGCAGGAATGATGTTGATTTTTAGTGTGGCGGTTTTAGTTTTTGTTTTAAGAGGTAATGAGACGCCAGTTCCCCACCGCAATTTTATAGACGCGCAGATATCCCAGTATTCCGACAAAAATATTACCCCAAATGCGATTGCGATTAATCCAGAATTCAAAAATATTGTTTTTGACGCAAGTTCGAAGCCATCACTCTTTTCAAATCAACCCCTCAATTTTACTCGGGACAAGCTCGCCACAGTAATTAGAGCCATCAAATCTTTTACTTCGCCGGCAAAAAAAGAGGAGATAAAAACAAAAGAATACGGAACATGGATTTGGACGCCTATTATGCAGATGACGCCCGAATATATGGAATCAATACTTTCCGGCGCAGAAGCGGATGGGGTGAACGCCATATATGTCTCCATTGATACTTATCTGGATATTTTCGTGATGGAAAAAGGACAAGAAAGAGAAAAACAAAAAGAAGCATTCTCAGATAAACTGGAAGATTTTATAATTCGCGCCAACGAAAATGGCATAGCTGTGGATGCTGAAGCCGGCTGGCGCAATTGGGCAGAAGAAGGCAATGAATACAAAGCCTTTGCAGTGGCAAATTTTGTTAAAAATTTCAACGCCGAACATAAAAATAAATTTCGGGGCTTTCAATATGATGTGGAACCGTATCTTTTGGATTCTTATGCAGAAAATAAAGCTTCTGTCTTAAAAAATTTTGTTAAATTGGTGGACCAAACAGAAAACTTTTTGAAAGAAAACGAGCTTAAATTTTCAGTGGTAGCGCCTGATTTTTATGACGGTCAAGACGCTCTCACCCCCAAATTTTCATACAATAGAAAAAAAGATTTTGCTTTTGGGCATTTATTAAATATTTTAGATAGAAGGCCGGACAGCTCAATTATTATAATGTCATACAGAAATTTTTCCGACGGATATGATGGCGCTATAGCTGTATCAAAAAATGAAATGCAGACGGCAAATGACGGAGTCCATAAAACCAAAATAATCATTGCCCAGGAAACAGGCGATGTACCGCCACCGTACATCACTTTCCATAACACTTCCAAAAAATACTTTTCCAGGCAAATAGAAAAAATCAACGCCACTTTTAATTCCCATCCCAACTTCGGCGGTATCGCTATCCACTATGTAAATGCCTTTTTAGCGATGAGATAAATTATTAAAAAAGTCAAACTTGATTTTTTGGCGCATTAGTGCAAATATATCTCCGGAAGGAGTGTTGTCTTGAAAAGAACATTTGTTGTTCCAGAGAGTTTGGCAATTATTGCCAAAGAAGTTGTTGTCGCAGTAATAACCTCTATTCCCAATGGTTGGGCAGTCTTGCGGGGATGTTTGCATGCTCCCAAGAAAATGCTTGACTCAGGAGAGGCCTTGATGTCAACAAAGCTCGTTTTTGATTCGTCAATCGCGCAAATGATTGCGAAAACAAAAACCGACCAGGTGGCAGACATTTTTGGGGTTCTGATTGAAGGCAAGAAACCAGAATCCATAGAATTTGGTCGAAACTTTGGATATTGTGAAGTCATGCCTATGAGGCAATCCAAACTTATGGCGGCTTACTTTATTCAACTCGGCTATCGCGGCCGCCTGACTTTCAGATGGCGAGACCAAGAAGGCGGGGAAGATGTCCATTTTGGATGCATGATCTGGCTACCATCCGATAAACCAGATATCGCGCCAATCTTTAAGATTGAAAGCAATTGCGAGGACTACCCAGATAGTGGCGGAACTGTTGCCCCCACCATAAAGATTTGTGAAGAAATGAGGCTTTCCGAGAAAGAACCTGAAGTAGTAAAGTAGTTGGGTCATCGCTCGCCGGCAAGACAAGATCTTGCTCGGCGAGTTTTTTTATGGAAGATGTCAAAGGGCATCTTTGACATTTGACTAACTTAAATTATTGTGGCGGAGACGATTGCCGGAACTTTGAACCGAAACTACGGCTCAACTATAGCAATATTGATAGGATTATACGAAAATTGAGGAGGTTTTACCAAGAAAAGCCCGAACTATTCGAGGTACCTACTTTTGCTCAGAAGGTTTACTGATTGCATCCAGAATCTGCTCAACCTGGTCATTAGTAACTTTAGAGCCTGGAAGACGAAGTGATGAACCGGTAGAAGCGACAAGAGTCGCGCGGCGAAGCTCTGCCAAACGCTCTGGCGAGATACTCAAATGCTTTTTGTTTTGCTTTGCCATACTTGCTTAGTTCAGTTTACCTTCTTTAAGTAATTCAATGGTCGACTTTCCTGTTTGAATTTTTAATGTTACCTCATTTGGGGTTGCAAGAAAATCCCTGATTCGTTCGACCTGTTTCGGGACAGTATTGGCTGGAAGTTTGCCTACCTCAAAATATTCAATTTGATCTGCCTCGTCATTAAACGTGATTTGCCCACTTGTTATTTTACACACAAAAGAGAAAACCATATCATCCTTACCCGATTTACTGTAGACACCTGCCAGTTTATTGAGATTTCATTTAGTTCGAATCCCTTTAGGGTTCACCCATTTTAGCAAAATGCTTGTTGACAAATGCTCGACCCGACCCAGATTTTAAATACTTTTCAAATTCAAATGCTTTGTATTTATCTTCGGTTGCAAAATAGAACTCTAGAGTTATTGGTAAACTGTTAGCTGTTGCGGGTACGTTACCTTTCGTATGCCTATCTAAACGATCGGCAATGTTGTCGGTACAACCGATATAATACCCATCTTTACATTTTAGAGAATATACATAGTGCATGTTGGCTCAGGTCGCCTTCGCGTCCCTTCAGCGGACTTCGTCACGCCGAAGGTCCGCTACTGCGGACCGAAGGCGGTGTCTTGGCGATTCAAACTTTAGGGTTGAATCGTTGCAAGGGTATTTTAGCAAATTTTTTGGCTAGCACGTTGAGGCCTTCGGGTCACAATATTATTTAATGGACAAAAACTGTTTTCTTTGTTATTTTTCTGTTCGGAGGTAGTAGTTATGCAGTTTTATGCGGCTTACCAAGGCAACATCAGTCCAGAAGATATGCAGATGTTTGCCGAGATTTCAGAGATACTTCGTTGTCTCCCTGATTTGACTTTCGATCTTGACGATCCAGAATGGAGAAATTGCAAAAATCAAATCTCGTGCCATCTGATTTCCCGCGCACTAGCAAGACATTTTGATGTCTCTGTCTGTGACGGATATTTTACACCAGGCTGCCAGCACAGCTGGCTGAAAACCAAAGGAGGATCAAGCATTATTGATGCTTATCCCGTGGCTGGAGCGGCTCCATTTATTGTGTCAGCCAAGTGGCCATCTCCTTGGGCCAAGTTGTACCAGGAATCAACCAGATTCCAAGAAAAATTTCAGACTCCCGAATTTGCTTCCCGTCTCGAACAGACTGTTCGTTCTGTTGCAGAAATAATACAGCAACCGGATTCTAAGCCGCCATCTTCGTGAGGCGGCTTTGTTTTGAGTACTCGGGTCTGTCCGATACCAAAAACTAAAGGCGGAGGGTACAGGATTTGAACCTGTGATGCCTTGCGGCATATTCGCTTTCCAAGCGAACGCACTAGACCACTATGCGAACCCTCCAAATAATTACATACAATTTAGCATTAAATTGGAATTTTGAAAAATGTTTTAAAAAGATTATAATTAATAGTATATTAATTAATATAAAAAATATGGAAAACGCAGGTGAAAAACTTTATACAACTCCAAAAGGTGAAGAAATACGCAGTACAGAACGATTCACCACTCCAGAAGAAAAGAGTGAGATTTTAAAAAAACAACAGGAATATGATCACGCATATTCTTTGTGGCTTTTGGGTAAGGGTCCTAATCCAAATGAGCAGAAAGGAGCGGCGAGTAAAGTTATTGAGTTTCCAGGAAAAAGAAAAGGTTATGAAGAAAAAAGGAAGGCGGCTTAACTAACTTCAACTTCTGGAAGTTTAGAATACGCCGTTACTTTATTGCGGTCGGAGTGTTTAGAAGCGTAGAGAGCTTGGTCTGCCGCATTTAGGAGTTGGTCAAATTCGGGAAATTTACGGGAAGTTGCTACCCCGACGCTTACGGTTATTTTAAAATCTTTAAGTCTGTCTATATCTGAAAAATCTATTTGCTCTATTTTTTCTCTGATGAAATTGGCTTTAAGTTCGGCTTGGTCCTCATCGGCCCCTATCATAGCCAGAGCCATTTCTTCCCCGCCCCAGCGGCAAGTGGGATCATATCCCCTTATGTAACTCCCTATGACTGCGGCCACTCTTTTTAGGACAACATCTCCGATATCATGGCCGTAAGAATCGTTGACATTTTTAAAATGGTCAATATCGAAAATTATCAAGGCCACTGATTTTATTTCCGGATCGGCCAAACGAATTTTTATTTCCTCCTCAAATGGGCCTCTTCTCATTAAGCCGGTCAGGGAATCAAAAGAAGCCTCTTGAGCCTCTTGGTATTTTTTGGCAAGTTGGAGCATTATCTCTTTGTGAGCTTCTAACAATACTTCGTTTTTTTCTTCTAATTCTCTTATTGTTTCAGATCCAGCATCTTCCAGATTTTTCATAGTTATTGTTAAATATAAATCAACTTATCATTCCGCGCAATATCCTTATTCTTTCCCCTATCGGCGGATGGGTTTGGAAAAGATTTGTTACGGAAGATTTTTTGCCAGCCAGTGGATTTGAAATAAAAAGATGAGCGGTGGCAGCACTGACTGTTTTCATAGGCAGATTGTAAGCGGAAATTTTTTCAAGCGCTTTGGCCAAACCTTCCGGATAGCGGGTAAGCAAGGCGCCGGAAGCGTCGGCCAGATATTCTCGTCGGCGGGAAATGGCTAATTTTATCAAAGTGGCAATAATGAGCGAAAGAACTATCAAAACAATTCCCAAAATTGCCAAAACACTACCAGCACGGCCGCTATCATTATCCCTACTTCCGCCACCCCGAAACATACCTCGCAAAAACATATCAGAAATTATAGAAACAAAACCAACCAAAACAACCACGGCGCTCATAAGCAAAATATCGCGGTTGCCTATGTGAGAAAGTTCGTGGGCAATCACTCCTTCCAGTTCCGTTTTTTCAAGTTTTTGCAAAAGTCCCGTAGTGGCACAGATTACTGCATGATTTTTATCTCGGCCTGTGGCAAAAGCGTTTGGCGCCTGGTCGTCAATAACATAAATTTTTGGCATAGGCAATCCGGCGGCAATAGAAAGATTTTCGGTCACAGTGTAGAGGTCAAAAAATTCTTCTCTGCTTGCAGGTTTGGCTTTTGAAATTCCCAAAACTATTTTATCAGACCACCAAAAACTGGCCGCATTCATAAACAAGCTGAAAATAATGGCCACATAAAAAATTCCAGGATTGTTGTAATAAAAAGAAATAAAATAACCCAATCCCGCAATTACAACCAAAAAAAGCCCCATTAAAAAATAAGTTTTAGCAATATTTGAGCTTTGATGGGTATAAATTGAGGGCATGTTTATATTATAACATAAAAAGTTAGGCGGCCGCACGAGAATTCGTGAAGCCGCCAAATTGAATCGATGCTGGCAGTCATCTTTTACCTCTCCGCACCAGATCATGAAGAGCTGCGAGCGAAGCAAGGATGACAAGCTGCTGCGTGGGGCTGTCCACATTGTGGGAAGAGAATTCATACCCCGTACCTCTTTCAATTCCATAACCTGCGTTATGGGACGGATGCAGACCGCAAGCGTCTCCGGGGAGATCGGTGCAAAGCCACCCCACGCCGTTTGAAAGGTTGGCGCGGAATGAATGCTCGTAGAATTCCATTATTCGGCCATCCATTTTCTCCCAAACAACACGCATGGCCGAGACCATCTCCGGGATTTCTCCAGGTCCACGCTGCCTCATCCATTCCACTACTTCTCTGCTGTACTCTCCTCCGATAGAGCCGCCATGAGAACCCTTGATGGTGACAGTGTTGATGCTCATGAGTTGCAGCAAGGAACAGGAAGTTTCAACTTCCGGAAAATTCATGAACTCAAAAAGAGTAGTGAGCGTAGCCGAGACTGCAAAGGCTTCGGTATAATCATAAACGATCTTCTTGCCTTCACCGTCGCAATACAAACATTCCTCGCCCTCAAACACTCCGCTTTTGCCCGATCCATCACAGGACAAACAGTCCTTACCGGTATTTTTCCTGACCAACGGAGTCGGCACGGTATACTCAAGGAAACCGTTTGCCTCGCCGAGAAATTGCAAGGATTCTTCAAAACCAAAGTTCTCGCCGAATTTATGGCCGAACTTGGAAAAACCAAATTCTTTTGCATAATGCCCAACAATCGGAGCATCAGCCTTAAACTGTTTGACCTCGTTCACGAAGTCCTGATGGATTCGCAAAACAATTCCTTCCCCGCGCCAAGAAAGCTCGTACCAGCATGGAATAGCATTTCGCGCGACCATTTTAAAGTCTCTCAATGTTCTATCCTCCTCTTAATGATATTAAGGATATATTTACAAAAAGCAACTCTGGGAATGGTTATCCCCTTTTTAACCACAATTTATTAAGATTGAAATTTTGAAGTTTTTGCGCATTAAGATATTATCTTTGTATGCCAGAAATAAAATCGCATATAAGAATTCCGCCGCATAATTTGGAGGCCGAGAAAGCGCTACTTGGTTCGGTGATGCTGAGGCCGGAAGTGATGTTTGAAATTACGGACTTGGCGCACGCGGTTTCTTTTTATTCAGAAAAGCATCGTCTTATTTTTGAGACAATGTTGGATCTTTTTTCAAAAAGAAGTCCGACAGATTTATTATCTGTTTCTGCAAGATTGAAGGAAAAAAATTTGCTAGACGAAATAGGCGGCAACAGTTATTTGGGCGAGCTGGTCAATTCGGTGCCCTCGGCAGCCAATGCAAATTATTACGCCCAGATAATTCAAAAAAAACATATCGCCAGAAATTTGATTGGCGCCGGGGATTTTGTGTCTTCTTTGGGGTATGACGAAGCCGAAGAATTGGAAAATCTCTTGGATCAAGCCCAAAAGAAAATTTATGATGTGACAAACATTTCAAGCATACATAAATTTGTAGAACTTAAAGAAGAATTAACGGAGGCATGGGAAAGACTTGATCGATTGCATAATTCAGGAGACGGCTTACGAGGTGTGCCAACCGGTTTTAAAGAGCTTGACGAAAAACTTTCCGGTTTGCAAAAATCTGATTTGATAATTTTAGCGGCGCGACCTTCCGTTGGTAAAACTGCTCTGGCTCTTGATATTGCTCGCCAGACAGCCGTTTATCACAATACTCCGGTTGGCATTTTTTCATTGGAAATGAGTTCCCAGCAATTAGTTGATAGAATGCTTGCTTCCCAATCAAATGTTGACGCCTGGAAATTGCGTACAGGAAAATTGATCAGAGAAGACGATTTTTCAGCTATTCGCCAATCCTTGGATGTCCTTTCCAAAGCGCCCATTTTTATAGACGATCAGCCGGGCAACAATATTTTGAAAATGCGCTCAGTGGCCAGACGGCTCAAAAATGAAAAAGGGTTGGGACTGATTATTGTAGATTATCTGCAGTTGATGGCCACTAATAAAAATTATGATTCTATGGTCAATCAAGTAACCGAAATTTCCCGCTCTTTAAAAAATTTGGCACGCGAACTTGAAGTGCCTGTCATGGCCCTTTCCCAGCTTTCCCGCGCCATTGAACAGAGAGGTGGCAAGCCAAAGCTCTCCGACCTGCGCGACTCCGGTTCCATTGAACAGGATGCCGATGTTGTTATGTTTATACACCGCGAAGATAAACAAAAAAATACAAACGAAGCCGAAAAAACAAACATAGCCGAAATTTTGATTGAAAAGCATCGCAACGGCGCCACCGGCCGTGTTGAACTTTTCTTTAACGAAAAAAAGGCCTCATTCCTGCCCCTTGAAAAAGCCCAATTCACCGGCGCCGAAAGCGAGTTTAGAGAGTTTTAACGACCCCACCCCGTTCTGCTAAAGCAGAACTGCCCCTCACCTTGCGAAGATGAGGGTGGAAGTCAAAGGTGCCCTTTGAGTTTTGAGACGTATGGTGTAATTTTTTCCAGAGGATGACCCTTGAAGAATTTTGTCCCAAAGGGTCACTCTCAAAATTTTTGTGTGATTTTATGCTATATTTTAAATGTGAAATTGTATTCCAAAAAACCAGTTGCTTTTCAGGGAGAACACGGGGCCTTCAGCGAAATGGCAGTTTTTAATCTGTTCAATAAATTAATCAAAACAGAACCAAGCCAATCGTTCCATGATGTGTTTGACAAGGTAAAAAGTGGCAAATGCGAATATGGAATTGTGCCGGTTGAAAATACACTAGGAGGAATTGTTTATCAAGTTTGGGATCTTTTAAATGAATACGGATTGAATGTAGTTGCAGAAACAAAAATCAAAATAAAACATTGTTTGATTGTAAATCCAGATACAAAAATCACCGACATAAAAAAAGTTTATGCCCACTATCAAGCAGCATTGCAGTGTAATAATTTTTTGATAAAACATAAGAATTGGGCGATAGAAAATGCTTATGATACAGCTGGTAGTGTAAAAATTATAAAAGATCTCCCCAGCGGAGAAAAGTTTGAAACAGCCGCTATCGCTTCAGAAAGAGCCGCTAAAATTTTTGAAATGGAAATATTAAAAAAGAACATACAAGATTCAAATGAAAATTACACCAGATTTATGATAATTAGCCGAAAACCAGTAAAAGTGGGTGATAAATTTACTTCCGTTTTGTCCATAAAACATAAGCCGGGAACTCTGCTTGAAATTTTAAAAATTGTGAATAAATATAAAATAAATTTAACATCTATTCATTCTAGGCCCAATAAGAACAGGCCTTTTCAATACAATTTCTTTTTAGAAGGTATTTTTAAAAATTCTATAGACCAATTTACGTCTGAAATAAGAAAAAAATGCAATACTTTTAATATATTTGGAATATACGAATCTAATTTATAGTAATTAAAACATGAATTCTATAGAAAAACTGATTCAAATATTTTCCAATTTTCCAGGCATTGGGCCGAGACAGGCCAGGAGATTTGTTTATTATTTATTGACCAGAGCAAACAGAACTTTGAGTGAATTGGCAGAAAATATAAAAGATTTAAAAGATGATGTGGTTATATGCGAAGATTGCCACAGATTTTTTGAATTACAACATAAAAATCACAACAACAATGACGGCCATTGTAAGTGTAAAATTTGTTCTGATCAAAACAGGGATCATTCAACACTGATGGTAGTGCAAAGAGATGTGGATTTGGAATCTGTAGAAAAAAACGGGGGATTCAACGGTATTTATTTTGTGCTTGGCGGTTCGGTGCCGATATTGGAAAAAGAGCCGGAAAAAAGGATAAGGGTTAAAGAGCTAAAGGCGTTTTTGGAAAAGAAACTAAACCCGCCTTCGCAAAATGCTTCGGCGCGGCTAAGGGAAATTATTTTAGGAATGAACTGGAATCCAGAAGGAGAAAATACTGGTGACTATGTGGTAAAAATGTTAAACACCGAGTGTTCAACATTAATTAAAAAAGTAAAAATATCACATTTAGGGAAAGGTCTTTCTATGGGTTCTGAACTAGAGTATACTGATCCTGATACATTAAAAAATGCGTTAAGAAATAGGTCATGACAATTCAAAAATCATATCCTTATATTTTGATAATCGGCAGCATCATTGGCCTTGCGGCTTCTTTTCTGCTGACTTTGGACACTATTAAACTTATTCAAAATCCAGTTGCTGACATACCATGCAACATCAATCCTTTCATAAGCTGTGGCAATGCCGCTATTTCCTGGCAGGGACATGTTTTCGGATTTCCAAATTCCATCTTGGGGTTGGTGGCTTTTTCCATGCTTTTAGCGGTCGGAGTAATGCTTTTCTCAGGCGGCCGCGCCAAAAAACCGCTTTGGCTTTTGGCCAATCTCGGGCTATTGACGGCGGTTGCTTTTGTCATCTGGTTTATTTATGAAAGTTTGTATTCACTGGGCTCTCTTTGCGTCTATTGCATGATTATCTGGGCAGTCATTTGGCCGCTTTTTCTTTATACCACCGTTTGGAATTTCAAAGAGGAACATTTTATTTTGTCTTCATTAAAAACAAAAACCCAAAATAAAATTGATATGATTATGAATTTTATCTCTCGCAATTACATTCAAATCCTAATAATCTGGTATCTTATCATTCTTCTTCTCATTCTTTTTCAGTTCAAAGATTTCTTTTTTAATTAAGAAATTTTATCTATCTTCACTTTAAAATATGGCTGGCGGTGGCCGTTCTTTTTAAAATAACGGCTTTTTTGCTTGTATTTGATAACTATGACTTTGGCATTGCGGCCGATTTCAACCAAAGTTCCGGAAACTTTCGCTCCATCTAGGTAAGGAGCGCCGATATCGGTGGCATCAGCGCCATTATCAACCAAAAGAACTTTATCAAAAACTACCGTATCCCCCTCCTTTGGCTCGACGGAGCCTTTGGCGGAGTCGGCTTTCAATTTCTCTATTTTTATTGTATCTCCCACAGCCACTCTGTACTGCTTGCCCCCGGTCTCAATAACGGCAAAAGCGCCATTATTTACAGGTTCAGTTTTGGCTACCTTTTTTGATTCTTTTTTGCCCGCTCCGCGAAGCTTCTGCGAAGTGGGAATTTCTCTTATTTCTGCCATAACCATACCACTTTACAGGATTTCCTTATTTTTTGCAACAGAAAGGGCGGCTCAAGCCGCCCCGCCAAATTTATCTTCCGGCCCAAAGGGTTTGACCTGTTTGCCCCCGGGGATTCCTATGTCGACCCTTCTTTTGGTGGCAAGAAGCCACTCTTTGTACTGCTCGCTATACATAGGATCGTAGGGAATGATAAACTTACGCAACTCTTCCACAGAGAACAAAGAAGAATTCCTCTCCATGAGATATTCTTTCAAAGAGCGAATCACTTCTTTTGTATCTTCCGGATATTCCGGGGGGTCGAAAACTTCGTAACTCATTACCGAACCTCCTCTGTCTCATTTATATCACCCCTCATCCAGCTTGTCGAGTTTTAAAGATGATTCTCCTGAATTTATTTTGTCTATTATTTTTGTCAGCCGTCTGTCTCTTACTCCAGATACATTTTCATATTCCTTATCCGCAGATTTAATTTTCTGTCCCAAAGAATCTAGAGCCTGACTAAATTTAGAGTATTCATTTTGAAATACTTTTATATGGGAGATTATTTTATGTAAATCTTTCTGATATTTAAAGTTTTCGTAGGATTGTTGCACCATTCTCAAAATTGCGGTAAAACTAAATGGCCCACACATTACAACTTTATTTTTCATAGCATCTCTCCAGACATCATCAAATCTTTCGTATATAAAACTGAATATCATTTCATTGGGAATAAACATAACAACAAAATCAACTGTGTTTTCTTCTGGATTAATATAATCTCTTGTAGTTACTTCCTTTATTTTATTTTTTATATCAGTCTTAAATTCAGAAATATATTTTTTCTGTTGCTCTTTATCATCAGTTTCTTGAAGTCTTTGAAGAGCTTGGAATGGGAATTTCACATCAATATTAATTTTTACGCCATCCGGTAAAAACACAGTAAAATCTGGCTTGCTTCCGCCACCCAACTGTTCTTGAGATGAATAGTTCTGACCTTTTACGAAACCAGCCATCTTTAACAAATCCTCAGCAACTTCTTGACCAAAATTGCCTCTTAATTGGTTGTTTGATAATACTTTTCTTAAATTATCCGTTGTAATCTGAAGTGATTCGGTTATTTTTTTATGTTCATCTATAACGGTTTTCAGATCTATAAATTCTCTTACTCTATCTTTGTCACTGTCCTCCAATCTTTTTTGGCTCTGGCTTACTTCATTTCTCATTTGGTCCACAACTTTTTCTATTAGATCTTTCTTTGACTGCATAGATTGTTCATTTAGCTTTATTTTTGAGTCAACGTTTTCATTTATTCTGTCACGTTCATCATCTATCCATTTTTTAAACTCCTCCAAACTCATATCACTTCGCGGTTTCTTTCTTAGTAAGGCAAAAATAGCCAACAAAAGCCCGACAGACAGAACTATTAAAGCGATGTTTTGCATAAAAGAATTATAATCCAAAGCCGATAAAGCACAAATTATAAAAACAAAAATGGAGAGCCGCCGCAACGACTCCCCACCCAATAATGCTCCTTATTATCAAAGCAATCCTTTAAGTTCCTCAAAGACGCCCCTTGAATATGTGTCGTGGGTCTTTGGATCGTCCGGATTGAACAAGGTATTGACCATCACCAAAAATCCCGTGTTCTCCTCAAGCGCCTGAAAGGTGTGCATAATGAACGGGGGGATTCTTACACCCATCCCGTTTGAGAGCTTAAATATACTTATATTGCTGAAAAGGTCTTCACAAACACATTCAAGAGTCCCGTTGATTACAACGAAAATTTCCTTTCGTATTCGATGGAACTCATTGCCACCGATGCCATTCTTCGGCATATCGCGCACAGAATATACGCGGATGCCACGAATGTCCTCCGGGATTTCTTTCAGCTCTTTCTCGTTGTAAGTAAGATAATCCATCAACGTTTCCAACGGCAATCTGAAATGAACATTCAAATTTCCGCCAGACTTGCTTTTCCAAGGTCCAGTGCTCGCTGTTAGGTTTACTTCACCAACAGACGGAATTTTATTTGGCAGTTGTAGCATAGAACACCTCTTTCTAGAGAATATATTAAACATATTCTTTAAAATGTCAATGAAATCGAAATATGATGATATTTTGCTTTTTCCCTTTAAATTGATAAACTTTAACCGTGATTAATAAATAATCTATGCACGAGGAAATTCAAGAGCAAATAAAGGAAGCCATGCGGGCTAGAGACCAAGTGAGGTTGACGACTTTGCGGGGTATGCTGGCCGCTTTTACGAATGAATCAGTGGCTTTAAAAAGAACTCCTAAAGATAAATTATCCGACGGCGAGGCAGTCGCCGTAATCAGGAGATTGGTAAAACAGAGAAAAGATTCTATAGAGCAGTTTGAAAAAGGAGGACGCAAAGATTTGGCGGACAATGAAAAGGCGGAACTTAAAGTTTTGGAAGAATTTTTGCCGGCCCAGATGAGTGAGGAGCAAATTGAAAAGATTGCAAGATTGAAAATTGAAGAATTAAAAATCACCACTTCGACAAGCTCAGGACAGGCAGACAAAAGCAAAATCGGAATTCTGACCGGAGCTGTTATGAAGGAATGCAAAGGCCAAGCCGACGGCGCTCTGGTCAAAAAAATTGTTGAAAAAGTTTTGGAATAAAATTACACAATATTTTTAAAATGGAAGAGGGTTCCCCTCTTCCATTTTAGTTTTGTGTTATAATTTATTTTATTGAATCTTCTATTTTGTAATTGCCTACTCGCGTACGGCGGATGGAAAGGGTAGTAGCACCACAGCCGAGAGTGTTGCCCATATCGTTTACTAGCCCTCTAATATAAGTACCAGATGATACATAGGCGCTGAATTTACCGATAAAATACCCCACCCCTCGCTTCGCGTGGCCCTCCCCTTGGTCAGGAGAGGGAAAACCAAAAAGCACCTGTTTCCACAAAGTTAAAATTTCGTGCTGTCTGAAATCACCTGTTACTTTTGAGATATCCATTAAAAGTCTACTGAAAAGTTCTTTGCTGTTTAATAAATCTAATCCATGAAATTGAATTTTGTGGATAGTGATATTTTTAATGGGAACATCCTCAGAATCTTTTTTCTTCCGAGACTTTCTAGAAGCAATCATCTTTGATGAATAAAATGGATATTCCTGTTCTCTTTCGCCTTCATAAATCATTGTAACTCTTCTGACATCACTCTCCAAAAGTTCATGCAATTTTTCCACTCGCATTATTTTTCCTAAAATATCATACGAATCAGTGGCAAAGCCGAAAATGGAAACAAAATCGTATTCTTTATCAAGCCCCAAAAATTCTTCTTTCCTTTTTACATCTTCGCCACTCGCCATAAGCAAGACTCCTTCGGCTAACGGGTCAAGCCGCCCCATATAAGTCATTTTTTGCCCTTTCAATTCAGGCGTGGCTTTGGCAAACCTTTGGATACACTCAAGCGGTGTCTCTCCGCGATTTTTATAGAGATTGTATATCATAAGATTTTGTTTTCTAAGTTTTGTATATACTCAAGAATTCTTCTTTAAATTCAAAAAATTTGTCTTTCAAAATCGCCGCGCGAATTTGAGACATTAAATTGTTTAGGAAGTAAAGATTGTGAATAGTGGCCAGAGTGGCGGCCAGCATTTCTTTGGCGCGGAAGAGATGGGATAGATAGGCGGCAGTGTAATTTTTGCATGTATAGCATTCGCAGCTCTCCTCAATTTTTGATATTTTATTTTTATATTTTGAATTAGTGATGTTTATTTTACCGCCTTTCGCATAGAGGGCGCCATTGCGAGCCATCCGAGTAGGCGCCACGCAATCAAAAGTATCGCACCCGTTTTCAACTCCCAAAATCAAATCAATGGGTTCCCCCACCCCCAAAAGATGTCTCGGCTTTTCTTCGGGCAAAATTTCGTTGATCCATTTTACAGCTGTGGCTATATCCTCTTTAACAAAAGAGCCGCCTATGCCAAAACCTTCAAAATCCATACCAGAAATAATTTTGGCGCTTTCTTTTCTTAAATCTTCATAACGCCCGCCTTGGACGATGCCAAACAGAGCTTGTCGCCCTGAATTTTCAATTTTCAATTTACGATTTTCAACCAAACATCTCTCTGCCCACCTATGCGTCCTTCCCATCGCCTTTTTTAAATATTCTTTGGAAGCATGCGGCGAAGTGCATTCGTCAAAAGCAAAAATGATATCAGCTCCTAAATCATTTTGAATTTGAATTGATTTTTCAGGCGTAAAAAAATGCCTGCTGCCATCTATGACTGATTTGAATTCAACCCCATCTTCCGTAATTTTAGCTTTTCTTTCTTCGCCCGCCTTAGCTTTAGCGGCGGGTCTTAATCTTTCCATTATTTCTTCATCTGGGGTATTAGTGCCTATAAACTTACTCAGTTTATTTCCATAGGCCGCCCCCAGAGAGAAAGCTTGGAAACCGCCGGAATCAGTCATTATCGGTCCAGACCAATTCATAAAATTATGCAGGCCGCCCGCCTTCGCGAGGCCATAGCCCGTTTCGGCGTGGCGAAGGCCCGCCTTTTTTATTATTTTTTCACCAGGCTCCAGATAGAGATGATAGGTATTTGCCAAAACTATTTGAGAACCGGCGCCAGCCACTTGTTCAGGCGCAAGAGATTTCACAGTGGCTTTGGTGCCAACCGCCACAAAAGCCGGAGTTTGCACTTCTCCATGGGGTGTAGACAAAATCCCCGCTCTGCCGAGAGAATTTTTTATTTTCCTTTCTATTTTAAAACCCATTTTCTACTGCGCCGATTGAGGAACAACATCGGTCGCGTCAAGTAGTTCAATGGTGAATACCAGAGTGGAATTTGGAGGTATTGGACCGGCTTGATTTGGACCGTAAGCCAGTTCTGGAGGTATAGTGATGGTGCGCACTCCGCCAACTCTCATACCGACAAAACCCTGTTCCCATCCCGGTATAACCTCACCGGCGCCAAGAGTAAATTGAAAAGGCTGTCCGAAATCTTTGGAATTTTGAATAGTAGTGCCATCAGAAAGAGAAAGAATATAATTTACAGAAACAAGCTCTCCAGTTTTGACTTCCGCGCCTTGGCCGACAACAATATCTTCTATGATTACTCCTCCAGCAGATCCGGCAGCCGCGGCTGCCAAAGAATTATCATTCATTGAATTTTTTTGAAATAAATTCACAATATCGCCATTAAACAGGGTATAACCGACAAAAACAACTGCCACCGCCACCGCTATCCATTCTTTTTTAGACAAATTTTTCATATATTTATTTTTAATAATTTATAAACATTCCCAATATATCATATTGCCTTATTATTTAAAACCATTAAAATGTGTATATATGGAAAATGAAACAAAACCTTTGACCCTGCTTGAAATAAGCGAGTCAGCCAAAAAACGAGTCACTCTTATTTCCAAAGAATTTACCGATGGCTTTGAGTTTATAAAAAATTATCCGCGCTCAGTCACCTTTTTCGGGTCGGCTAGAACTAAAGGGGGCGAGTATTATTATGAAAAAGCCAGAAAACTGGCCGGGAGGATTGTAGAGGAACTTCGTTATTCGGTAGTTACCGGCGGCGGGCCGGGCATAATGAGAGCAGCTAATCGCGGCGCTTATGAAGCCGGCGGTAATTCAATCGGACTGACCATAGATTTGCCAAGCGAGCAGTCAGTCAATGAATACTTGACTGACAAAATAGGTTTTCACTATTTTTTCAGTCGGAAAGTTTGCCTTTCATTTTCTGCCGAAGCTTATATTTTTTTCCCAGGAGGTTTCGGCACTTTGGATGAATTCGTGGAAATTTTAACTTTGATGCAGACCAATAAGGTGCCCAGAGCCCCTATAATATTAATCGGCAAAAATCATTGGCAGCCGCTTGAAGAATTTTTCAAAAATATTCTGCTCAAGGATGGTTTAATAAATTCTGATGACATTTCCATTTATACAATTACTGACGACGAAGAGGCGGTTCTGGAAATAATCAAAAATGCCCAGATACGCATCGGTCTGGAATACAATCAAAAATCGGAAGAGCCGGGCAAACAAAATGAACACGACAAAGGGGAGGGGCCGTTAAGCGAACTTTCCAAAGAACATTACATATTTTAAAAAATGAACGGGCCGGCATATTCTCATATGACAGCCCTTCTACCGACCTAGACCATCACAGGTCCTAAAAAGATTAGAACGACTTAGCTGTTCCGAGCTGCAGTAGTAGCCGCAAATGACTTCCAACAGCTTACCCGCGACAAATTTAACAATGTCCTGAGAACTGTGGTGAAAGTAGTCAATTGAGACACCTTTGGCAATAACAGAACAAGCGAAGCAGTGACTTTTGCGTTCTATTTCCATTGCGAACACTTCATGTCCTCTGACCTTTCCATTCATATTCGTCAGCGTAACTGGTCCGTTTTTATTGATGTAAAAAACCTTGATTTCGCTGCTGTCAGGAAAGGTTACTGTGACAAAATCTCTGTCGCTTCCACTATGATGAATAGTTCTAGACAAAGCTCTGTCTAACAATGCCATCAGTTGCTTCAATTCGTGTCCCGAATTTTTTTCCACTCTCTTCGTCAGAGAAAACCATTCACTACGAATGGGGAGTATCAACCCCATGTACATGTCAAAAATAGCTTGCCCTATTTTCATCTTCCAACCTCCACCATAATTCTATATAAACCCCGCCAAAAGGCAATGAACAACAATTTGTGGACCCACGGGGAGTCGCACCCCGGACTCGTCCATGCCATGGACGCGTGTTACTGCTATACTATGGGCCCAAATTTTCTTTAATATAACAAAAAAACCGCCTTTGTGTCCATGAGCGGCTTTTTTGCTTTTATTTACATCCTCGGCGCTTCAAGCGGCTGGCTAGATTTTCTACTGAAAACATACAGGTATAAAATATCCAAAATGCCGACCGTGTTCACCAACAACAAAACTACGAACCAAACTTTGCCGCCTTTTTGAGCCGCTTTCCAAAGCGCCATACCTTTCCAAACCAGCGACCACAAAATTACAGCCACAAATATCGCCACAGTTGCTCCACTAAAAAATGGAGGGGTAGCGGGGGTCACAAAACTTTGCCAATCCATAATATTAATTAATTATTAATAATAAACTTACACACTACACTATTTTAGTTTATAACAAACACCAACTTGAAACAATAAAAAGCTGTTTATAACTACACAACATTTCCACAAAAATTCTATATTAGACGCTGAGCGTTTAGTATTAGTGGGATTATCCCCAACTGCATTTGACAGGAAATGTAGGTGTGATATAATAAAGAGAGAAGGAGAAGCTGTGCCTATTCTGTCTTTTTCAAGCATAGTAGATGACATGGCGGATCAAGTGTCGCTTGAGTACGCTAAATTGAAACGGGCCGGGGTTGAGAAGGTTGATTTTTCTCAACTCCTGATGAATGTCATAACTGGAAATGGAGTAAAAGATCCGACAGAGATTTCAAAACTCCGAAGCCAAATCTCCGCTGTTTGCGCGCAAAGACGGGCTGAAAAAACCAAAAGGCAGGCGGAATTCCGTTTTAGGAGATGGGGTTGATTAGAAGATCGGCCCCTGCTTTTTTTACAAAATTTTATATTTATCCAAAATCAGTTTTTCCACTTCCTCGCGCGGTTTGCCGTATTTGAGGTATGACATTTCTTTTATTTTTTCAATTTGCTCCATGTCCCCTTTTGGCGGCGGAGGGACTTCAATGTTAAACGGCTTGGCCGGCTTGCCGTTTACCAGAAGCCGCAGGTAAGCGTTGCGGTTGTCTATATTCATCAAATCACTGGTAGAGAAAGTGGGCGAAAATTGCTTTTCCAGATACTCGGCATCCTCGGCGCCGACCCGAAAAGCACATATGGAACCAACATTGCCAAAAACAGAATTTTTAATATTTTCTTCCAGTTGAGCAATAAACTGGTGGGCAATATTGAGAGAAAGTTTGTATTTTCTGGCTTCGGAAAGAATGGTGGAAATGGAATCGGTGGTTATATTTTGAAATTCGTCTAT
>JBBUFS010000004.1:0-92904 GCA_038056395.1 Patescibacteria group bacterium
CGTTCCAGCGTTATAACAGCTCCAAGTGGTATCACTGCATCCCCCAACCCAATACTTGCTGGCGGCATGAGTGATGGAAGGGATTAAAAGTATTGCCAGTATTATTATATATTTAAGAGATTTCATGATTAATGTCGAATTGCTAATGACAAATTACTAATCAATTTACAAATGACTGAATTCAGAAATTTTAAAATTAGGAATTGATTAGGCATTAGAAATTAGTTATTAGTAATTAGTAATTATACCGCTATTGCGAACTTCTAAATATTTTATTAAATATTAAATTTAATTCTTTTGCTTCTTTCCACAATATTCGCCCATTATCAGCAATGGCAGGAATTGCAATTGAAGCCATGCGCAAAAAATGCATTGATTCACGAGCCTCTTTCTTGCAAATCCCGATTTTATGTTTAAAATCTTTCCGACTTTCTGCATTATCAGCTTCACAATAATTTGCTCCAACTGATGTACTGCAACCGACAAGCTGGTCAATAATTCTTCTTGTAAGTTCATTTTTTGGCATATTGCGACACAAATTAATAACATCTTCACCAAATTTTGCAGTTCTTTCTTCTAGATCGTATTTATTTTCGTTATTTGAATTTTTAGAATTTGTCATTGATTTGGCATTAATAATTCGACATTAGTAATTTACTTCTTGCTTTGTTCATTAACCATTTTTACCCAATTATCAAACCTTTCCTGCTTCATTTTTTCTATCTGCTCGAGCGACAATTTGTCATATTCTGATTTCAGAATATTCAAGGCGTCGTTATACTTGATGCCGTCTTGTTCCCAGGAAAATCTGATTTGAATCATTTCATGATTGGCAATTTGGACGACGGCCGCATTATCTTCGCTTTTAACCACTTCCGCTTCGGTGTTTATGGCTTCCCTAGGCTGATTTTTATTTTTTTGCCAAAAAATCACCGATATCAAAACCAAAACGGCAATGACGGTTGATATTATTATTTTTGTTTTTTTATTCATGGGATTTTTATTATTAATTTCTATTCCTAACTCTCCAAACCTCCCTTAAATTAAGGGAGGGTTTAAGGAAGAAAAATGCTAATGCATTTTTCCATAAATCTCCTCTTAACTTAAGAGGAGTTTGAGGAGTTAGGTTTTGTTTTATAAATTTAAAATTTATCATTTGAAATTAATGTTTATGGCGCCGGTTCAACTATGGGTTCAGGTGTCGGTTCCACTACTGCCGATGGAGTTTCCAACGGAGGCTCGGTAACAGGTACCGGTTCAGGAATTGGTTCAGGAATTATTTCCGGCTTGCCCAGCGAAGCTTCAGCGGAGTTGGGAGTAGTAGTGGCAATCGGCTCTTCTATTATTGGCGGAGTGGTGGAAGCTGCTTGCCCTGAGTCAGTCGAAGGGGTTGGTTCTTCTATTGTTGGAGGCGTTGTGTCTGGAGTGGTGGTAGCGGTGGGAGCAGGAGCGATTCCGGAAGAAGCAATCATGGCCGCCAATTGCTCTTTGTTGACGCAGACATTATCTATGCAAAGCTCTTTGGTCTCCACCTTATCAGCCACCAGACTGCCTGTAATAAGTTTTGTTATCTTGACAAAGCCGTTGCCGATTTCCATTCCGATTTGCTTCAAAAATTCAAACAAACCAAACCACTTGCTTGGCACATCCATGACACTGGCGCCATCCGCAGAAACAAGAGTTTTGGCGCTTTCAACTTCTCTCCAGCCGCTTTTTATATAAGCCATAACCGTCTCTTCGGTATAAGAAGTGGAGGAAGCCGTATCTGATTCAGGAGTATAAAAAGCGGTAGAAGTGGCTCCGCCCACCGCCACCCCGACAATATATCCGCTCTCTATCATTTTGACCGCCACGCCCGGCGTAGTGGAAGAAAGAGCTAGATAATCGCCAATTTCAATGGCCCCATTTTCATTTGAAATTTTAACCGGCACCTGCCCGGCGATAGAAACCAAAACATTGTATTGGTTATAATTTTGGTCGCAGTCCGCGTCATTCACGAAACAAATCGGCCCGTTGCCTATAAAGCCGGGATTGGTGGAAACGATACCAAGGGGCTCCGCTTCCCAAGGTGGCACCTTTGGGGCATTTCCTAAGGTGCCACCTTGGGAAACAGACCCAGCCCTGACTACACTTTTATCTTTCGTCCTATCAAGCGCCACAATTTCTCCAAACTTCGGCTTATTATTCAAATCAGAAATTCTAAAATATTCAGCCATGTCGGCGGCAGAGGTGGTGAAAGCGACCACGCTGGCGCCATTGCCTTGTATTTTGCCTCCTACCGTCTGGGTGCCATCGGCAAAGGCCACGAAATAGTTGCCGGTGGTTCGGCTGGCATTGGCCACGCCGAGAGTAATCAGCAAGCCGTCGGCATCAGCGCCGGTGTTGGCATTGTCTATGCGAGCGATATAAGTAGACGCTTGGTTGCCTTGAACTGTAAAGTCGTAAGCCAAAGTGGAGGTGCCTATACCGACGGCGCTATTGGTGGAATCAACCACAAAGGCAGCGGCGCCCAGTCCGTCATAAAGATTGAGGGCGGTGGTGCTTGAAAGATTCATCCAAAGCCCGCCCTCCGCCGTAAAGCCTGACAAAAATGTCCCGCCCGAAGAATACATGTTCAAAAGATTGGCCGTCTGGCCGGTGGCCGCCGTTATGTCAACTCCGGCGTTTGTGCTTCCTGCCGTAGTATCTACTTCAAAGACCGGCGTGCCGCTGGCCATTTGGATTGAAAAAGCGGTGCTTGAAGAAATTTTTTGAGTGAAGCCTCCCCATTGGCTGATAGTAATTATATTTCCGCTGATGGAACTGCTGGCGATAGTGAGCAAATCTTTAGCCGTTCCCGCCCCTTGCAAAGAAAAGAGAGCGCCGGGCGCCGCTGTGCCTATGCCCACATTATTGCTGGAAAAATCATAAACAAATCCTGAACCTTCAATGGCTAAGCCTCCGGCGATGGTGGAAGTGGCGATGGTGGAAGTGGCATTAAAATTGCCAAATGTCGGAGTGCTTGTAGCGACGATAGCGCCGGAGGCGTTGGTTGAAAGAAGTGAATTAACAGCCGCGCCAGTGAGAGTGAGAGACGGAGTTGAAATTGAAGAAGTGGCAATCAAGTTTGCCATCGTTACTGTGCCTCCGTCAAAATATCCGCTTCCGGCCACAGACATTTTATAACCGGGTGTGGTGGAGCCAATGCCGAGGTTACCGGCAGAATTGAGAGCCAGCAATGTGGTGGAAGCCGAGTTCACAATATTCAATAAATCTTGAGCGGTTGAGGACGCCCAAATAGTTAGCCGCGCGTATGGCGTGCTTGTGCCTATGGCGATACCCTCATTTTTGGTGTCCCCGCTTCCGTCTGATTCGCTGTAAAGAGTGAGCAGGGGCAAGCCGTCAATTGAGGCGGAATAACTTTCAATAGTGCCGGCAGAAGCGGAAGATGTGACCGGCATATCAGCCCAAGAAACTATGCCCGCATCGGAATCAAAACTCTGCGCTCCCAAGACCAAATTATCAATGGCGGTTTCTCCGGTACTCCAATCATAAGTGATTGCCCCATTGCCCACATCCAATCCGCCAACAATAGTTGTCGTCGCCGTGCTTGTGCTCATCCAAATATCTCCTAAATGATTGACTCTGAAAAATGTGTTGGTGCTGGAGCCAATAATAAAACTATCCATACCCGCTCCTGCATGAACTGATAAAGTAGCGTAAGGAGAAGATGTCGCTCCTATTCCAACATTTCCCGTCGCGCCAATAATAGTCAGAGCAGAAGTTGTCGTCGTCGCCGTTCCATCAACCGTCGTCGTGGCAAAATACAAATTACCTCCGGCGTTTCTTGTTATCCATTGAGCGATGCCCGCCCCGTCAGTGAGTGATGTTGATGAAGCGACGGTTAATCGTGCAATTGATGACATTGTGGTAGTGCCGATGCCGACGTTACCCTGACTATTAATACGCATCCTTTCAACCGGGTCTTCTCCTCCTCTGTTCCAAAATATAAGAGCTGTGACAGTATCACTTGTTCTTATGGCCCTAATACCTGCAAGATTATATGCAGAAGAATTACCCAGTGAAATACCAGCCCCGTCGCTACTATTAGACCTTACTAATAATTGAGATCTGGCATCGCCTTGTGCTGTACCATAAGCACCAAATATCTCGGCCGCAGCTCCACTTTGCACACTAGGTGTGCCAACTAAGAAAGTACCATTTACGTGTAGTTTCTGCAACGGATTCGCCGTCCCTATCCCCACATTTCCCCCATTAGTCACGACGAAAGAAGTGTTGTGGGCGATGATGCCGCCGAATTCAATAGGGTCATCATTCCACTCATGTTCAAA
This sequence comes from Patescibacteria group bacterium, assembly GCA_038056395.1. Classification (GTDB taxonomy): domain Bacteria; phylum Patescibacteriota; class Minisyncoccia; order Phycocordibacterales; family WO2-35-19; genus WO2-35-19. Next base: position 4,332 of record JBBUFS010000004.1, read on the forward strand.
CTCCATAGATCTAAGATCATTATTGTATTTTTTAAGAAGTTTTTGTTCTTCTTCAAGAGAAAGAATTTTGCCGCTCTTTTTATATTTCAAATGCCCCGCCACGAAGTTGTGCGTGCCTTCCACTTCTATATCGTAGACCTGTTTTTCCTCCAGCTTTTCTATTTTCTTTATCTTTTCAAAATTCAAATTATTTTCCAGGGACTGCAGTTTGCCCTCATCATGATTTATTGTTTGCGTCTCTATAACAGCAATCTCCTGCCCCTCTTTCAAATCGGAGGTTTTTACCCAAGAATCCTTAATTTGCGGAGAATTTCTCTCAATCCTAATTCCAACTTTATTCAGAGCCCATTTTAGGATTGATTTCTTATCCACATTGGAATCTGTTGAAACGCTTGACAAACCAAACAGGTTCGCTATACTTGGGACACATTCTCCCCTGCCTCGTTCCGTTTTCGGAGCGGGGTATGGTTTTTTATAGGAGTTCTTATCGCCAATAATTTTCTGGAAAAGCCCTTCAATCGTCCAGCCGAGACGGGAAAGCAATATATATTTGTGGGCCAAAGAAGTCAGTGCGCCGGAGAGATTTTCCCTTCCGGCAATTATCACCACTTTTTTACCCAAAGCGTTAAGATCTTTTATAAGCGGAGCAAAGTCGCCATCGCCAGAAAATAAAACTAGAGTATTAAAATCTTCCGCCAACCGAAGCGCGTCTGTAGCTATTTCTACATCAAAATTAGCTTTCGGCTCCAGAAGCTCAATACCTTGATCATCAAGACGCTTGGCTTCTGATAGTATTGAATTCCTGATTTTTTCTCCACAGGCCTTCAGCCATCTTGAATTTTGATCATTGTCCAAAAGGTCAGACAAAGAAATCTTAAAATACTGGACTGGTTTAGTGATAATTGAATATCCCGCTTTTTTGAGAAAATTAAAGAATGAGGGTTGATTTAGATTTCGTTCATCTGTTCCATAATAGAAGCGGGTATCATATATGCCTATTTTTTTAAGAGTCCTAATCAATATTTCGAGATTCATAGTTAAACCTCTCTTAACAAGCCATGATTTTATATTTGCGTAATCAATAAATGCCATAGCTCCGGACTTTGGCCTGCCTATTTTTTCTCTTACTAAATACGGATGAGTGCCCGTAGTTTCAATGTATCTGCCCGACTCAGTGGTCAATCTGTAAACGGTACGAACGCCCGTATCCAAAAGGCCGTTTATTATATGATATTCAAATTGGCCGGTTTTCTGATTCAAAGAAAGCACTTCATCTCCAGGCAAGATGTCTTTGATCGGAACAAACAAACTTTCGTATTCATCTGTTTCAAATTCTTCTCCGTCAGAATCGGTGTATTTTTTCCTGCGTCTTCTGCGAATTTTTAATAGGGTATCTCCCGTCACGCATTGAGTGGTTGAACCGATGGCAAATGCCGGACCGAGAATGCCCGTGGGATTTATTGACAACTGAGCCCAAGGCGATGAACTTGCAATCCCCACATTTCCCGTCGCGCCAATTATTGTTAATGCCGAAGTTGTCGTCGTTGCTTCTCCTGTAATTGTCGTAGTGGCAAAATACAGATTTCCTCCAGCGTTTCTTGTTATCCACTGAGCCACTCCCGCTCCATCAGTGAGAGATGTTGATGAAGCCACAGTCAGACGATATTGAGGAGTGGTTGTCCCGATGCCGATTTGACCAGAGGAATCAATCAGCATTCTTGTGGCGATTGCGCCACCGGTTGGTTTGGTCTGAAACGCAAGCGCGCCCGCGTCATCAGCTCCAGCCCGAGCGCTAGCTATGCTGGCTACACGATTCGTCTGATGGTAAAAATCAATTAGAGCAAAACTTGTGTTGGTGGTTCTGCTTCCCTGCAGTTCCAGTGAAGAAAGGACATTCTCCGAAGCTCCAGCGGAAATAGTTAAGGATTTATTTACACCAGTGGTCAAACCAGGACTTTCCGTCCCCACCCCCACATTACCCACCGAGTTAATTATAAAGTATGTAGATGTAGCGGAAGCTCCAGTTGAACTTGCCACAACGAAGAGAGGAACAACAGATGCTCCATCGGAGTATGAGGAGACAGAGAGTTTGGCCAGAGGAGAAGTGGTGCCAATGCCTAGGTTACCGTTAAAGACGAAGCCGTCTGTGTCAGTCAGTCCGTTGCCACCGGAGTTAGTGTGTATTATTCGATTAGCTGTAAATCCAGTTTGATCTGTGTCTGTTAAGGCGAGGAATGTTGAGACTCCTGATCCCCCACCAACGCAATTATTATTAATAGCAAAACATCCTGCGCTTAAGTTGATGCCGACATTTGATGTAGTGGTGGCTGTTGCGGATATATCAAGACCGGCTAAAGTGGTAGTGCCAAATCCTTCGGTTGAAACGGAGAGGAGAGATTTGGTTGAAGAGCCAACAGCAAAACCCCAAATATCTCCGGCTTGAGTTTCAATACCCAATCGAGCAAACGGGGTGGTGGTGCCAACCCCTGTTTTGCCTTGATTAGTCACAACAAAACTGGTGTTGTGAGCGACGATGCCGTTGGCCACGAAGTTGTGGGTATTTTCAATTTCAATATCGTAAACTTTTTCCTCTGGCATAATTTCAATCTTTGAAATAACATCCCAAACAGATCTTTTATTGCCGGATACGGCTATTTTTTGGCCTTCCTTTAGACCCTTCACCTTTGTCCACACCCCACCGCTTGACAAAGATGGCGGCTTGGAATAGAGTGTATCCAATAACGCAACCCCAAGCCCTGTGCTTGGGGCTTGTTTTTTATCTGCGCCATTTGCCGTATTTTGATACAAGTTTAGGTCATTTTGGTAGTCATCTATGTTTATATGCAGTATCTGTCTCAACTCCCAAGCCATATTATTTTCAAACCCGGCAAAAGCTATTTTCTTCCCTTTGTTTATGGAATATTTCTTAAGCGGCAAAAGATCGCTGTCTCCGCTTACTACAAGTATTGCATCGAGATTTTTTGCGGTTTCTGTAACATCAAGAGTAAGTTCTACATCCATATCTCCCTTCTTTTCCATCACCTCTGCCATCTTTCCATTTATTTCCTTATTAGTTTTTATGTATTTAAGAGGTTTGGTAATTAAATTAACATACGGCTCAACAAAACTTATGTATTTCAATGTCTTCTCTCTGGACTCATCGCCTTCTTTCGGTATAGCTGTGTAGAAATTTATAAACTGCAAATCAAAAAACTTGGAAAGTTCTTTCTTCAATTTTGCAAAATCAATTTTCCAGCCCGCTTTTTTCTGAGCATAGAACATATTTGAGTTGTCATAAAATACTCCAAGTTTTGGCTTGACTGGAAGTTTTTCTGGTTTGGTTTGGGTGAAGTACGGATGCTCGCTTGTCGTCCTGATGGACTTGCCGGAGGCGGTGGTCAGTTTATAAATTTCTTTTTTGCCTGTGTAAACTACTTGCTTGACTTTGCTCCAGACAAGTTTGCCTGTTTTGGTATCAAGTGATTGAACTTCATCGCCTTCTTCTATGTCTAATATGGTTGGGTTGTCATAAACATACTCCGTATCCAAATCCGAAGCACTAAATCCGAAATCCGAAAGTTTGGAATTTGGATCATTTGGATTTGGAATTTGTTTAGAATTTCGAGTTTTGAATTTCGAATTTCTTCGACGCCTTCGTCGAAGTCTAGTGTCTCCCGTCACGCACTGCGTTGTTGAACCTATGGCAAATGCCGGACCGAGAATGCCCGTGGGATTTATTGACAACTGAGCCCAAGGTGATGAGCTTGCAATTCCCACATTTCCCGTCGCGCCAATTATTGAAAGCGCTTCTATTGAACTCGTCGCTGTTCCGTCAACCGTGGTAGTGGCAAAATACAAATTCCCTCCTGCGTTTCTTGTCACCCATTGAGCTACTCCTGCTCCGTCAGTGAGTGCTGTGCTTGATGCGACAGTTAGACGGTATTGAGGTGTGGTGGTGCCGATGCCGACGTTGCCAGAAGATGTGATTCGCATTCGTTCAACTTGGTTGGTTACAAAACCCAAGACGTTCGCTGCCGGTGAAAATAATCCGGTACCAGTGCCTAAGATAGCTAAAGCTGGCACGTTCGCTACGCCACCACTGGTTATGAAGAATTTATTACTAACACCGATGTAGTCCGACGAGGAGCGGTTGAGATAATCGCCACTTGTACCGATATAAAGGTTAGTTACAACGCGGGCGCTGCCATTAACTTCCAAAGGATAGATAGGACTCGCCGTCCTGATGCCGACATTGCCATTAGCCAAAACGGTGAAGAGAGTTGAGGTGGCGGTGCCGCCGGTGGTTGAGGCGATGGTGAAGAGAGGCGTGTTGATGGCGGTGTTGAGATTGTTTGAAATTGAAAGCAGAGAATATGGTGATGTCGTCCCAATACCGACATTGCCGCTTTGCGCAATGAAGAGAGAGGATGTAGCTGTCAAAGTTGTGCCGACGGAATCATAAAATGGAACTTGGCCTTGCAAAGTAGAAGCGCCGACCGAACCAGCTCCGGTGCCCGCGCATATGCCGTTGATTGCGAAACATCCGGCTGAAAGATTGATGCCTACATTTGATGTGCTTGTGGCTTGACCGATAATATCCAAACCGCGAATTGTGGTTGTTCCAAATCCCCCGCCTGCGATTTCTAGAGCAGAGATGGTAGTAGTGGCTTCTCCGGTGATTGTTGTGGTGGCGAAATATAAATTCCCTCCGGCGTTCCTAAATGTCCATTGGCCAATGCCTGCTCCGGCTGAAAGCGAAAGTTGAGGCGAGGTGGAGGAAGATACCGTCAGTTGATAACTGGCGGCAGTGGTAGTGCCGATGAGTATTTGCGAAGTAGTGGCGGACAAACCAAGTAAGGGATGAGTCCAAGCGTCGTAGGAAGAGAGAGGAGTAAATCCGAATATGGAAGATGAGGCGGCTACATTGAGCGTTCCATCATTTCCGGCCGTGTAGACGAAACCGTTGGCGGTCAAATTTGAAAGTTTAGGAATACTGGCCGAACCTTCCACGGTAAGATTGCCGCCAAGGTAAGTGTTGTGAGCGATGATGTCGTTCCCCACGAAGTTGTGAGTGCCTTCCACTTCAATGTCATAGACTTTTTCAGCTGGCAGACGCTTGATCTCAATTACTTTTTCCCAAGCGGCTCTCTCCCCGTGAATAACAGCTACAGATTCGCCGACTCGCAGATCCCCCGCCACTCTCCACACGCCATCCTTGACAAGATTTTCAGATTTGCTATACTTGCTCTCAAGAAGCGCTCGTGAGCCAACCAGACTCTCGTCTTTGTGCGAGAAAACAGTAGCTCTAAGGGCGTTTTCTGTTTGGGCCAAAAGCGCGGTCGCGTCTGCTCCGACTTTTTCATCCGCTTTTTTCTTGCCAATATGAACGCCCCAGGCCGCAAAGTGAGCCGGCGACTTTTTGCCGATTGGAGCGAAATGTATTTCAATATCGGCAAATTGATTTTTGATGATAGAAGCAATAATTTTATCATGACCGATATACTCGGTATCAATAACAAGCTCGTGAACTGTAGATTTGAGCTTCAACAAAGCTTCTTTTATGCCGATAGCAAACAAAATCGCATAAAGTTTGCCTGATTTTTTAAATCTTTTCTTGAAATTTTGTTTTATCTCGCGCGGTATTACGACCGAGATTGAGTTTTCTTGATTTGCCACTGATATGACGGTATCATGATTGAAGTTTTCAATCTTTACTGATTGATCCGCTTCAAATTTGTAAAGCTTTTGGTTCGTTTTTAGAGGATATTTTGTGCGGACAAAATACGGATGAACAGCGGTAGTGCGTATGCTTTTGCCGGTAATAGTAGTAATCTTGTATAAATCCTTGATTCCCATATCCATCAAAGCGTTCACTCGCGACCAAATCAGCTTGCCTGTAATCTGGTCCATTGATTGAATCTCGTCTCCCGGCTCCACATCTTTGATCATCACTTCATCATAAATGTATGCCCCTTTGCGTCTTCTCCTTCTCCTTAGTTTTGTGTCTGCCGTCACACAATGCGTCCCGACCGCAAATCCTCCGGCCGGACTTGTGGTTGCCACCCCCACCAATCCGTTTGCTGTAATAGTCAGAGCAGCCAGGGTAGAAGTGGCTGTGCCGTCAATAGTGGTGGTGGCGAAGTATAGATTACCGCCTGCATTCCTCATTGTCCATTGAGCCACACCCGCTCCGGCGGAAAGCGAGAGTTGAGGAGCGGTGGAGGAGGCGACAGTGAGCAAATATTGAGGAGTGGTAGTGCCAAGACCGAGATTTTTAGAATTATTGTCCCAGACAAAATTACTATCAAATGAGAGATTGCCGCCGTTTGTCCAAAAAGCAGCCCTGTTTGCCGCGCCACTACCGGTCAGGCCGGCGCCCAGACCGAGGCAGGTGCCATCCATAGCGAAACAACCGTCAGAAATATCAAATCCTCCGGCTGATGTGGTAGTGCCGGTGCCATTGATAGCTAAATTGCCGCTAAAAGTAGAGGTGGCCGTGGAGGTGCCGGTAAAGTAGGCGCCAACAATTTGTCCCGCCACCGAAAGACTGGCGTATGGAGAAGTGGTGCCTATACCAAAATTAGTGCCGTCAAAAACAAAACCATCAGTATCGGTCAGGGCAGTGCCAAGCGCATTAGTGTGAATAATCCTGTTTGCTGTAAAAGCTGATGGCGTATCAGTGAGGGCCAGATAAGTGGAAGCTCCGGAACTGCTTGAGCTGCTAGAAGAACTAGAAGAACTGCCGGCTCTGCCAACAATTACATCATTTTGTCTGGATATATAATATCTGTTTACATTCGGCGCCAGAGGCGAAATCAAAAACCAATTTTTTAATTCTGCAATTTTAAAATCTACATATTCTTTGTCAGAGCCAGCCACAAAAACCGTTTTAGCTATTCTTCCTTCTTCTTCTGTTGTAAGAGAGGGTTGGAGTGAGTTATTTGAAATATTATTTTCAACAATAATAGTTCCTCCATCTTTCAAAAACCAGGGCCTCACTATTTTATAAGCAGTATCTTTCATCCATCCAGAAATAGATTGCCATCCATCGACAGAAAACAAAGAAGAAGCAAGTTGATTACTGCTTTGGTTTACATTTGAAATATTCTCTTTAAATTTTGAAAAATCATTTTGAAATTTATTTATATAAGGACTATACAAAAAAGATATTTCTTCCTTGACTTGACCTCCAAAATGAGTTGGGATTGGATTTTTGAAATTTTCTTTACCAAAAATAAAGACTCCTGTAAGCAATAAAACAAGGGTAATAACGCTGGTATTTATAACAAACTTATCAAAGCTAGACCTCTTTGGGGACCTTTTTATCGCTTCCTCAACACCACTCAGAGCAATGTATCTTGCCGTCCTTATATCAAATTTTTTTTCTAAAACCGGAAATAATTCTTTATCATCCTTATAATACAAGGGTTTTATCTCTCCGACATCTCGGGTACTCGAGATACGCGATTTTACCTTTTTTTCCGTCAGTAATTCCCTTGGTAAAAAGGAGTCCTCCGAAACCATATTGTCGTCAAATACAGCAACTTTTTCCCACTTACTTTTTTCTTTATTTTTATCTTTTTCTTCTTCTAGATTTTCAACCTGATTCTCTGATTTTATCTCTAGACCATTTTTTTTTAGCCGGCGAGTTTTGAGAGTTTTCTTATGGGTTAGTAGATTTTTATTTTTATGATCCAAAATTTCATTTTCCAAAACATACCAGCTTCTACCAACCAAACTAGCAGTGATTTTTTTTGCTCTGCAAAGTTGTCCGATATAATCACTGGCATAACCAGTGATGTCAGCAGCTCGGCTTGCCGAGATGTATTTTTTACCTTTCAAATAAAGAGACTTATTCACACACATATTATACTATCTCGGCTTGCCGAGATGAATAAAAAAGGTGGGGATAATTTAAAATAAATTTAAAATTTTTAGTTTCTAATTTTCAAACAATTTCTAATTTCAAAATATCATATTAAATTACTAACAAAACAGACATTGGTTAATCAATGTATAATCAGCTATTTATTCATTAATAAATAATAAATTTTAAATTAAAAAAATTCTTAAAACTCTTATTAAAGAGTTTTAAGAATTATCCACATTACTAAACTTGCATATTTATTCACAATTATATTATAATGTTTATATAGGTTTAATAATGTTTAATTTTTATTGATTTTAAATAATAATATGAATAAATATATAACAATTAAAGACGCTTCTAATATATTAGGTATGTCTAAGATCACCCTTAGAAATTGGGACAAGTCCGGCAAGCTCAAGGCCCACCGCCATCCCTTTAATAATTACAGAGTCTATAAATTGGAGGACATTGACAAAGTATTGGAAATGATTGAGAGTAATATTTTCATCATAAAAAAGAAAAAGAATGAGATTCGCAAGTTGGCTGTTCGCCACTTAGAAGAAAATCAGTAGAGAAAGAGTGAAAGAAAAAAAGTAAATTTTTCTAAACAATTAGGTAATTTAAATAAAAAAAATATGGTTTTAAAATTATTGGATTTTAGTTTTTAGATATTCCATTTCAGTTTCAGAAAATACAACAAAACTTTTAATCAAAATTCATCTTCCTTTCTTATTTTTCCCTTCTTTTTTATTTTAAGTGCGGCATAATTAGATTGCTAATTTGCTGTGATTTTTTTATATAATGAACCAATTCAGATTTTATTTCTTTATAGATTCTCTACAAATTTGATTTTGAAGCAAAAACTTCCTTCTCTCTCCGATCAAATAAGATTAAACCTTTTGCAAAATTATAAAGAAGATTTCTTTTTTTATTCCAATTGGTCCAATATTAAACAAAAGACTAGCTGGCACAATAATTGGATTTTAAATTAGCTCAATCTTACATAAAAAACTACATTTAATAACACCGCTATACAACATTTTCTATATAACATTTTACAATATTTCTATACAAAAATCTATACTAAACGCTCAGCGTCTAATATTAGACGCTGAGCGTTTAGTAGTTATCCACAAGATAAAAATTAAACAGGAGTCCCCTTGTTATAATAAATGCACTATGAGATACGAAAATTTTGCGGAGAATGAGCACTATCATATATTTGGCAGAGGAATTAATAAAGAAAAAATATTTATTGATGAACAAGATCGAATAAGATTTATATTTTTAATCACCCATTTCCAATCCCCTATCAAAATATATAACATATCTTGGTACACTAAGGCCTTTATTAAAAGCGGTTCTTTTAATTTTAGTGCCAAAAAGAGCGGAACAGAAGAAATACTTAAAAAAAGAAATGTTGAGCTAGTGGCTTTTGCTTTAATGCCAAATCATTTTCATATTTTGATTAAAAATTTAGAGGATCGTATCCTCTCTGTCTATATGCACCGAATCCTGACCGCTTACAGCAAATATTTTAATGCCAAGTATAATAAAAAAGGTCATGTTTTTGAAGGACCCTTCGGGGCAGTGTTGGTTGAAAATAATAATCAACTTTTGCACCTATCCGCCTATATCCACAAGAACCCAAAGGAAATTAAGGAGTGGACGAACAATTATGATAAATATCCATATTCAAGCTATCAAGATTACATTGGTTCAAACAGATGGGGAGACCTTCTTGTCACTGATATAATCTTAAAACAATTCAAAGACTGGGTTAAATATAAGGATTTTGTTTCCACTAGTGTGGCTAAAGAGCCCTTATTTTAAGCCTGTTTGAGTGATAATTTTTTCAAAAATATCTTTAAGTTTTTGGGGATTAGCCGAACCACCGGTAGTTTTCATTCCCTGACCAATTAAAAAATGTAGGGCCGAAGCTTTGCCACTTTTGTATTCCAAAACCACATTTTGATTTTCTGATATTATTTTGCTTGCCACCTTGGTGAGTTCTTCCTCATTACTTTTTTGAAATAACCCCCCTTCCTCCACTATGATTTTAGGATCTCGTTCATTTTCTATCATTTTACCAAGTATACCTTTGGCTCCACGAGAAGAAATTTCTCCAGCAACAACCATAGAGATAAGATTTGAAAGATGTTTGGGTTTTATAGAGAACCCATTTTTGCCAAAACTCGCGATATCACTCACTATATAATTAGAGAGTAACTGAAAATCTTTTTGATCTAGATCAACTGAAGTTTCTTCAAACAAAACGCCAAATTTGGGATAAGAAATATAAAAAATAACATCACTCTCTTTTAAGCCATAATCTTTTTTGAATCTCTCTCTTTTTTGGACTGGGGTCTCTTTTATTTCACGACGCAAAATTTCTTCGCTAAATTCAGGGAGCTCGCTTAATTTAAGTTTAGGTAAATCAGGGTCTGAAAAATATCGGTAGTCATGGGAATCTTCTTTTGACCTTTGTGAAAATGTTATTTGTTTTTTGTCGTCCCAACCCCTGGTCTCCTGAACCACTTTTTTTACTTCACTTCGTTCAGCGCCTTCGGTCTCTTCTAAAAGTTCAGTTTGTCTTTTAATTTCGTATTCTATGGCTCTTTCAGCAGAACGAAAGGAATTTAGGTTTTTTACTTCTACTTTAGTTCCCAATTTTTTCACCCCCACTTCGTCAAGACTTCGCGGGGCAAGTGAAATATTGGCTTCAAGCCTCATTTCTCCCTTCTCCATATTAGCTTCGGCTATCCCCAAATATTGCAAAAGAAGCTGCAGTTCTTGACCAAATTTAACAACTTCGCCGGATGAATGCATTACCGGTTCTGTCACTAGCTCCAAAAGAGGTACTCCGGCCCGATTGAAATCAACCAAACTATTTTCGCCTTGGTGAATAGATTTGGCCGTGTCTTCTTCCAGATGAATTCTGGTTATTTTAACTCCAGCAAGTTCGCCGCCAGACACAAGCGGATGCTTGTATTGGCTGATTTGATAACCTTTTGGTATATCCGGATAGAAATAATTTTTGCGGTCAAATTCAGAAAAATCAGCCAGTTCCCCTTTCACTGCAAGCCCTACTCTTAAAACCTGCTTGACCGCTTCTTTATTTATAACTGGCAAAGTACCAGGCTGGCCGGTGCAAATTGGGCAAATATTCACATTGGGGTTTTTTTCATCCGTATCGTTCTTGCATGAACAGAACATTTTAGTATCAGTTTTCAGTTCAGCGTGTACTTCAAGACCTATAGTGGGTTTATATTCCATAAATACAGATTAGACGATTGGGTCAATAAGGTCAATTATAAATTTTTAATGCCTTATTTGCCATCTCTATCGCCCCTTCTTTTGTTTTGGCAACCGCGAACCATCCTCCGTTAATGCAAAATACCGCCTCCTTTATTCCGGAAGCTTTTACCAGTTCTTCATCTCTAAGGCCGCGCCAATTTTCCGGAAATTTAACTCTGTCTATATAATTATCCAGATTATTCCTGCCAGTTTGGATGCACCATTCCTGCTCCTCTTTTTGGGGATAAATAACAAACTTTATATTTTTATTCTGAGAGACCGCTTCGTGCCATTCCATATTTTTATCTAAAATTAAAATTTCCGGCTCATTTTGCTCTTTGATTGCTTTTAATGTTTCTCTCTCTCCGTTTATTAAAGCCCCGGCCCAAGCCATTTCTCTGAGCAATATCTCCTTGGCAAACTGCAGCGCTTTTTCAAATTGTTCACCAAGCAATTTTTCATTTTCCTCAGGGACCAAATTAAAAGCGCTTATTATATTGCCTATCCTATAATCATAAATATTGTAATCATTATTAGGAACAGAAATGGTTACGCCACTGTCTCTGGCGTCTATCGGCATTACAAGTTCTTTCTCAATTCTATCGGCAATTTCTTGGTCACCGCAAATTTCCTCCCCATATTTTTTCCAAACTAAACCAAAAGAAGCGTAAGGTATGCCATTTTCCCTCTTTCCGGCTCCGTTCCTCTGATGATGATCAAATCTATTTTTTTCTGGATCAAAAATTCCGCCCACATCCACCACCATGTCAGCTTTTTCTATAATTTCTTTTTCTCTACTCCGAATTATTTTAATTTTATTGTCTGTTTTTTCCGCCCAAAGCAAAAGTGCGGCGCAGGCAAAAACATCATCGCTGTGAAAATCGCCATTATGGGTTATCGCCGTAATTTTCTTTTTAAATAAACTCATGGGGTTTTAGGCGCGTTCAGAGATTTTATTTTTTTATCATATTCAATAACGGTGCGAACCAGCTCAGCATGGCTCCAGGTTAGAGGAGTGGCCGATAACGGGTCGCCGGTATAAGGGTTCAGCTGTTCTGATAGCATACCAGACCATGCAAACTTAGCCGTCCATTCTATATCTTTGGCCGTCTCCTGGAGTTCAGTGATAGAATTGGCAACTGCTATTTTATACTGGGTTAACCAGAGAGTAGTGACAAACCATGGATTGCCGGTTGATGAACCTTCAATGTGGGAATATTTGTCCCCCTCGTAGCGGGCAAAACCGCCGATATTGATGCCTTTGTTCAAGCGAGCCGCTAAAATTTTAAATGCCTCTTTCATTCTGGGGTCGTCGGGAGACAGAACCCCAAAACGGAATGGGCCGTAAAAATTGCTGGCATCTAAGTTTGCATTCTTTTCCAGCTTGTCGCCAATCAGCTTGAAAAAATATTTATCTTCTTCGTTCCACAAAAGGGAAATAATGGCTTTGCGCAAAGATTCTGCTTCTGAATAAAATCTTTTGGTATCTTCCTCTTTGCCTAAAATCTTGGCAAAATGGCCGGCCGAGATAAGGCCCCCGTAAACAACAGAAGCTGTAAACGGCAAAACTCCGTATTGCTCCTCCCATAAATCATAGCTTGGTAAAGGCAAGCCGGTGGAAACATCCCGATAATGAATCATAAACTCAGCCGCCTTTTTTATAAAGCTGTTATAAATGCTTTCAATAAATTCCAGGTCTTTGGCTCTTATATAATGCTCCCAAAGGCCAACCAAAAGAATAGCTGTCTCATCCTCCTGAATGGCCAGCTGACGCTTGCCGTCCTTGACCCAAGGATGCCATGAACTTCCAAGAGAGTGATCAGGCTGGTATTTGTGCAAGACATAACCTTCTTCCGTTAAAATATCATTGGCAAAGACATAAAATCTTTTGGAAACATCATAAAACCCGGCCAAGTCAAAACTCCAAGCGGTAAAACAGGCGTCTCTTGGCCAGATATATCCATAAGTGTCACCGCCATATTGGACATTGCCTGAATCAGCTGAGGCTAGAATGCCACCACCATTGTCTGAATGAGCTCTCATCACCAAAAGCGAATCATAAAATAAATTTTTGGCCCGGTCGGACAGCCCGGAAAATGACACTTCAACCTGACTGACCCAAGCCTGCCAAAAATCTTTGGTTGTTTCCACCAGATGTTCCGGAGATTTTTCAAAAATATATTCCAGCAGCTCGCATACTTCCTTATAGGTTTCTGCCGCCGCCACCCAATAATACAAAACGACAGATCCGTTACCGGGGACATCTTTGCTCCAGCCGATAATGGAATCCACTACCCCGTGCTCAATAGAATTTTTGGAAAGACTGCCGTCTTCGGCATCCTTCCAGGTGCCTTCTTTGCCCTCAGCGCCGCAAAAACCGATGCTGTAATCATCAAAAGGTTTGTTGCCGCACATGCCTCCAACCAGGAAAACTCTTCTGCCTTTATAATGAATAATGGACTCAATGGTGCTTGAAAAATAAGCGGTATCGGCGTGATTGGTGTCCCCTATTTTGAATTGCTGATTAAAGAATATTTTCAGCTGACGGGTTCTGGAATCATTATTGCTCAAAGTGATTTTCCTCAAAAAAATATTTTTTTCGTTGTAAACAATATCGTCCGATTGGATGGAAATTCTGGCTTTTTCATTGAAAGCTTCCGTTTTGGAAACCATGGAATTCCTTTCATATTTTATGTCAATCTTCCATTCCCCGTTGTCAATCCAATGCATTCGGCCATCCGCAAAAACCCCAATCTTGTGCATTTGATTGGAGCCAATGTGATTTTCCTGTCCGGCATAAGGAAAATAAAAATCCCGCACTTGGCCAAATTTATCCAAGCACACCAACATGTTGCCATTCCCTAAAACCATTGAGCGAGCCATGAGATTATTTTAACATAACTCCCCAATCCCCTCTTATCTTAAGAGGGGGAAAACCAATTCCTTTCCCAGAGGGTGACCCTTGAGGATTCTGCCCCAAAGGGTCACCCTCAAATTTTCATTTTTTACAAATTTTTATAAGTGTTATCGTTTCTTCTATCGATTTTTATTATTTTTACCTCTTTTTCGTTCATATAAAAAACAATTCGAGCCTTTCCATTTTTTGCTCTATATAAACCGCCAAAACCTTTCAGTTTTTTAATGTTAAGGGTATGAAATTCTCTATTTGTAATCAATAATGCGTCTTGTTGAATTTGCAATCTTTCTTTGGGGGAAAATTTTATTAGTGACTTAAGGATTTTGTTCATTAAATTTCTTTATCATTTTGTATACCTTTTCTGCTGAAACTCCTTTTTTATTTATCTCAGTGAAATCAATGACTGTCTCCCATAAATTGTCATTATCTTCATCAAAAGGAATCATATTAAAAACAGGCCTTGATCGGCGAACAACAGTAAAAGATTCACCTCTACCTAAGCGATCAATATATCTACTTGTGTTTAACCTCAGATCCTTAAGGCCTATTATTTTATTTCTTATTTTAGTTAACATATATTAAAGTTTACCTAAAGATAAACTTCTGTCAAGCTCTAAATTACACTTCGCTAAATCTCAGTGGCCGAACTCGGTGGAGAGAGACGCCGTGCTCTTGTTTTTTTTGAGCGTCAGTCAGACGCAGGCGCATATCTTGCATCACATTCATATAGGCAATAAAAGCTTCATAGGGCGATTCGTAGGGAGAAAAATATTTATGGACATCGCCGTCATTCCACCACTTGGTGCACATATAATAGAAATGGTCGGAAGTCTGCAATTTTCGCCAATCTTCCAGAAGATCCAAATCATCAATATGGACTATTTCTTTTCCTAAAGCATAAACCGTTTCCAAAGCTTGTTTTTGGAGGTCATTTGATATCCAAGCCGACAAATCACGTTCGGTGTCGGCCCAAGAAACATAGTAAGGCACATCCAGTTCCCCTTTGGCTTCATATCTGCCTATAACTTCCGACGGAGTGGCAAAATTATTATCAGGATTTTTTAAAATTTCGGATGGCAGATATTTCAGAAATTCAAAAATGCCTGTGTCTTCCCACTGGTGCTCGCCAAAAGTTTCGTAATCCATAAAAAGATTTATGGTATCGCCATTGCCGTTATGAGAAGAAACCCAGTCGGCAAATTTGGGCGCTGTCAATGGCCATCCCTCCCAGCTTTTTTGGGAAAATCTAAAAGCTACATCATCGGAAAGACGGTAATGTTTGAGCAAAAGTTTTATATTTTCAGTGCCAACCGGCTTGTAAATAAAAGTGGGGCTGCGCCAGCCCAAAATATGGTCAGCCCCTTCGGCCAAAATGCCTTTGTAGCCCATTTTCTCCGCTATTTTAGCTATTTCGTTTGAATAGATGAGCTCAGTGTTGCGAAAAACAGATGGGGTCACTCCAAACAAGTCTCTGATTTTTTTGCGATGAAGCCCAACTTGATTTATAAATTCTTCTTCATTATAAATAGAGGCCAAAGAATGATGATAAGTTTCCGAAAGAAGTTCAACATTACCGGTATCCGTCAAAGCTTTGAATGAATCTATCACTTCCGGTTTGTATTTTTCAAACTGCTCCAGAGCCACGCCAGAAATGGAAAAACTGATTTTGAATTCCGGATTATTTTTTATATTTTCGAACAGAACTGCATTAGCCGGCAGATAACATTTACGAGCTACTTTTTCAATAATAGCTTTGTTGTCTAAACTAGTACCGCTCTCGTCATTGAAATAGGAGCTGTTTTGGCCCACATCAAAAATGCGATACTTGCGCACTCTCAAGGGCTGGTGAACCTGGAAATAAAAACACACTGAAGGCATTGTCTAAAGAATTATATACTGAAATCAAAGATTCCGCCGCTTTTTTCCAGTGGATAGCTTTCACTTCTTCCCGCCCGTTTTCAGATAAATGATTTTTAAATTTTTTATGCCGCAAAACACTTATCACTTTGTCTGCCATGTCGTCAACATCCCAAAAATGGGATTTTAGGGCAGTGGATAGTATTTCACTGACTCCGGATTCTTTGGAAACCAGCACCGGCACTTGTGAAATCATGGCCTCCAGCGGCACCAAACCGAAAGGTTCGGAGACTGACGGCATCACGAACATGTCAGCCGCTTTGTAAACCCTGGCCAATTCCTCACCTCTTAAAAATCCGCAGAAAATAAATCTGGCAGACAGGCCGCGGCTGGTCACCATTCTAATCATCTCCCCTTCCATATCGCCGCTGCCGGAGACCACAAAAAAAGTATTGGGCTCGTAAGCGAGCACTTTTTCCGCCATGGAAACAAAATAATCGGGGCCTTTTTGCAAAGTGATGCGGCCGACAAATAAAACTATTTGACTGCCATTTTGCTTTAACTTATCCAAATTATGTTCAATCATTGCCGAGTTGTTGTTGAATTCAACGCCATTGTAAACCACTTTCACTTTTTGGGCTGAGATTCCATACTTATTGACCACTTTATTTTTGGTTCTTTCGGAAACGGCCACAATAACATCCGCCTGACGAAAACCTTCAAGCTCTATATTATAAATATCGGCATTGATTTTATCGCTGCCGCTCCGATCAAATTCGGTGGCGTGGATGTGGGCAACAAACGGCTTGCCGGAAATTTCTTTGGCCGCAATTCCGGCTGGATAAGTAAGCCAGTCATGGGCATGAATGACAGAATGCTTGTGTTTCCTGGCAATGGCTGGCGCGGCCAGCGCGTAAGACATTACTCTTTCCATCAAATCTCCCGATATAGACGCCGGCAGACCATATTTTTTAACTTCTTTAGAATTTGTGTGGCTGGCATAGCCGGCAAATAAACTCCTGATTTGAATTTCGTTCATAAAATCGGTTGATTCATTAGCAAATACAAACTTACACCAAGGAGCAGAAATAGGAATTTTAAAAGGCAAAACAAAAGTGAGGTCAACCCCGCTGGAAACCAGAGCTTTAGAAAGACCTTCGCAAGCGACTCCCAAGCCACCGCTGTTAAACGGCGGGAACTCCCAGCCGAACATTAAAACACTTGGTAATTTAAAACTGGCCACTTTATTTTGCTTAGGTTTGTTGATTATTGTAAGACATAATGGAAGGATAAATCTTCATCAGCGCGATGCAGGCGCTGACTACCACCGGACCGATCAAAAATCCAATGACGCCAAAAACTTCTATGCCGCCCAGCATAGAAAAGAGAACGACCATCGGGTGAACTTTTATTTTGTCTTTCAAAAAAACAACCGGAATAATATTATCGACCAAACCGACGACAATGGCTCCCCATATTAAAAGCCCCACGCCCGCGCCAATACTGTGAGACAAAAACAAATAAACCACCGCCGGCGCCACCACCACTGAAGTTCCCAATATTGGTATGAGAGAAGCGACGCCACCCACAAAACCCCAAAGCACCGGCGAACCAATCCCAAAAACAGCAAAACCAATCCCGACAAAAACACCTTGAATAAAGGAAACCAAAATTCGTCCGCGCAAAACAGCGTCAACCGAAGATCTCAATGTTTGGATAAACTCCTCGTCATGTTCATCGGACAGAGGACTCCAGACCAGCAGGCCCTTTTTTATTTTATCCCCAAAAATGAAAAGGTGGTAAAGAGAAGCGAGCATCAATATAAAATTCAAAATGCCTCCGAAAACCGCGGCAAAGATAGAATCAAAATGCCCGATGATCCAGTTTAATATATTGCGGGCATATAATTCCAAGTTGACTTGAGAATCAATCAGACCGGGCAGAAATAAAGAGTTTATTTTATTAACCAGGACGTTTGCCTGAGAAATAAAACCTTGAGAACCCCCCCAAAAAGCCATGGAATTGTACAAACCAGCCGCTTCCTTTAGGAGGAAAGTTGACATAACTGCAATCGGAATAATTATAAAAACAAGGATTAAAAGGGTGGCGGCCAAGGCGGCTAATTTCTTCCTGCCATCAAATTTTTCAATTAACCTTTCATATAAAGGGTAAAAAGTAATAGCAAAAACTCCGGAAATAAATATGACACCAAGAAAAGGTTTAAGAATAAAAAACAACAAAACCAAAAGACCTATAGTCAGCACTATAAAAAAAGTTAACTGTATGGTTTTTTGAGGCATAAATGCAGAAGAGAAATTTTTTATCCCTTTAACCTGCTTCTATATTTTAACACAATAAAAACAGCAAGGGCTAAAATAGTGGAAAACTATGTCTTTTTTTGAATGCTAGATTAAAAATTATAGGCAAAATAGAGAGAAAAATGATTAAAAAAATAATTGGCATAATATATTTTTCAATGCCGGGTATTGATGAGCCCAAGAAAAACCCTAAAAGAGACAAACCCACCGCCCAAAGAAGCGCTCCTATGATATTAAAAATTAAAAATTTCTTATAATTCATTCCTCCTACCCCAGCCAAAATAGGCGCAAAAGTCCTGACAATCGGCACAAAACGTCCAATAACCACCGTCATGGCCCCGTATTTTTCATAATATTCTTTGGTTTTATCCAAATATTTTTTGTTAAAAAACAATGAGTCCTCTTTATTAAAAATCCTGTGTCCCACTTTAGAACCAAACCAGTAGCCAACATTGTCTCCCAGTATAGCCGCCACGCCCACCACCAGAATCAGCCAGTATACATTAAATAATCCCTGTGAAGCCAAGAGCCCGGCCGTAAAAAGAAGCGACCCGCCGGGCAAAAAGAAACCAAAAAAAACTCCCGATTCGGAAAATATAATAACAAAAAGTCCCAGATACCCTACCACTCTCACCAATTCAACAATATCTATATTAAAAATGCTCATTAGGTCATTATACCACACGCAATCTTGCCGCTATGCCAAAATAATCAAAATACTTTTGCAAATCTTTGAGATTAGTGCCATATTCTTTGCCCCCTAAAATCGCGTCACAAAACACATCTCTAGCCCTACCAATTTCACGCAAGCGACCAAACCATCTTTTATCAGAAAGAGTTAAATCAAAAAGTTCCAAAGCTCTATCTGCCGCCTTTTTAAAAAGTTCCGGGTTTTTGTTTTCTTGTATTCTTGTTCGCGAAACCTCGCTTCCAATATTGCCCATTTGTTCGGCTAGGGAAAAAGCGAACCACCTGCCATTTGCCAAATATTTATGTGTTATCTCACTCATTACTTAATAATTAATTTATTTACAATTTCTTTTATTTTTTCCCGCGTTTTTTTATCTTCAACATTTCGTGTCTTGTTTCCAAGCGCCGGCTTTAAATTTATCATTGAGTCAAATTCAACAAAATCTTCCTCGAAATTTTCCAGATAAAGGTTAATGCCCCAAGTGTCTTTTCTCAAAGAATTTTCATTTTCCATAAGCAGGGTCTCCATATCCGCATGCAACTCTCCTCCAACTGCCATAATCTCTTGCTCCACATCAACCACCGCTTTTACCATATCGCCAAATCCTTTTTCGGCAATTTTCTTTAATTCAACTCTTGTTATCGGTTTTTTAATAATTCTTATTTCTGTCATGTTCACATTTTAACCAAAATCCACACAAAAAGAAAGCTGGCCTAAAGTGTCAAAGATGCCCTTTGACACTCCTTATTACCAGAAGATATATAACTCCAAATAGCAGAAACGACATACCAAGAATCCGAAAGAAAGTTTTGCTTAAATTAAAAAATTTTTATGATTTCTTATGATGAGGAGCGTTGATTAATCCGCATTGTTTATATTTATAGACTTTGCCAGTACTAGGATTTATTGCGCCACAAGGACAAGGATCATTGCGCCCAATTTTTTTTCCTCCTTCTCCCCTCTCCTTCACAAGGAGAGGAGCTGGGGGTGAGGTCGTAATTTTAAGAGCTTGATTCTGCACCTCCGCAGCTTCCACCGACACTCCCAGCTGTTCCGTAAGCTTCTTTAAATTTTCTTCAATAGTATTTTCAACATTTTGTTCCATTTCTTTAAAAAGCTTCAGGCCTTCTCTTTTATATTCAACCAGCGGGTCCCTCTGGCCATAAGCCCGCAAATTAACCGAACCGCGCAAATAATCCATCATCTCTAGATGTTCCACCCAAAACATATCAAAAGTCTGCAATTTTAGACTGCGGATTTTTTCATCTTTCTCTTCTGTCAATATCTTTCGGCGGCGCTCGTAAAAAGTTTTCCTCTGAAAATTTAAAACATCATCATATTCAAGAATATGCTTGCGGGCGTCAAAATTGAGGCCCTCTATTTTTTCCTGAGCGCTCTCCAGAGATTTGGTAATCAGCCGATTTTCAATGGCTTCATCTTCGGGAATGCCCAGACGGCCCATCATATTTTTGACCGTATCAGCGGCAAAAACTCTCATAATATGGTCTTCCATAGAAACAAAAAATTGAGTTTCTCCGGGGTCGCCTTGACGGCCGGACCGGCCGCGAAGTTGGTTGTCTATGCGCCTGGCATCATGCCTCTCGGTACCTAAAACAAAAAGACCGCCTAAACTTTTAACTTTCTCATGGGCCTCCTTATTGAAAGGAGCGCCTCCGAGTTTTATATCAACTCCGCGGCCAGCCATGTTGGTGGCCACCGTTACAGCGCCAAACCGGCCAGCCTGAGCGATAATTTCTCCTTCTCTTTCGTGATTTTTGGCGTTCAACATTTCAAAATTAACACCTGCCGTTTTCAAATATTCTCCCAGCAGTTCATTCTTTTCAATAGAGATTGTGCCAATCAGGACTGGCTGGCCATTTTTTTGAAGCTCTTTCACTTTTTGGGCGATAGCCAAAAGTTTGCCTTTTTCGGTCTGGAAAATGAGGTCATTTTTGTCTGCCCTAGCGCCCGGTTTATTGGTTGGTATGGCTATAGTGTTGAGGCCGTAAACTTTGTAAAACTCTTCAGAAGAAGTGATGGCGGTACCGGTCATGCCCGAAAGTTTTTCGTACATCCTGAAATAATTTTGATAGGTGATGGAGGCAAAAGTCCGGCTTTCTTTTTGGACGCTGACATTTTCCTTGGCTTCAATGGCTTGATGCAAACCTTCTGACCAGCGCCGGCCCGGTTGTAGCCGGCCCGTATAGGGATCAACAATAATCACCTCGTCTTCCTTAACCACATAATCTTTATCAATATGATAGAGAGCTTTGGCTTTAATGGCGGTTTCCAGATGATGCACCAATTTTATGCCCCCCTCGGCATAAATATTTCCCAAACCCAAAATTTCTTCCGCTTTGCTTATGCCCTCATCAGTTAAAAGCACGGCGTGCATTTTTTCATCAACATTGTAATGTTCATTCTCTTTCAATTTATTCGCCACCAAAGCAAATTTTTTATATAAAGAGTCGGATTCCGCCGCCGGCGCGGAAATAATAAGCGGCGTTCTGGCCTCATCAATCAAAATAGAATCTATTTCATCTACGATGGCAAAGTGATGCCTTTTTTGCCTGACACTTTCATATTTATATTCAAGATTGTCGCGCAGATAATCAAAACCGAATTCACTGTTGGTGCCGTAAGTAATATCGGCTTCATATGCTTCCACTCTGCTGCAAGGTTTTAAAAATTCATGCACTATTTTAAAACTGCCTTTCTCATCTCTTTCTTTATCTAGTGTTTCCTCATTTTGATTTTTGATATTTGAATTTTGAATTTTAGCTTCAATATTTGCATTATATAAAAAGCTTGACTCATGAGCAATTACCGATACGGTAAGTCCCAGGGCATTATATATTTCCCCCATCCAAACAGCATCGCGGCGGGAAAGATAATCATTGACCGTCACCACATGCACTCCTTTGCCGGCCAAAGCGTTAAGATAGGCCGGCAGAGTGGCTACTAAAGTTTTGCCCTCTCCAGTGCGCATTTCAGCGATGCCCCCCTGATGCATCACCATACCGCCCAAAAGTTGGACATCAAAATGTCTTTCATTTAAAGTTCTTTTAGCTGCTTCCCGCACACAAGCAAAAGCTTCCAGCAAAATATTTTCAAGTGTTTCTCCTTTTTTTAATCTTTCTTTGAATTCAGTAGTTTTATTTTTTAATTCCTCATCAGACAATTTAGAAATAGCTTCCTCAAAGCCGTTTATTTTGGGAATTAAAGGCGATATTTCTTTTATATATCTTTTACTCGAATCTCCAAATATTTTGTTCAAAAATGACATAATAAAGTCATATTATCACAAAAACAAAAACTCCGCGTAGAGCGGAATTTTTGTTAAGTGGGAAAAGAGATTAAGCTCTCCTCTTCTTTGTTGCTTTTTTTTTCTTTGCCATTTTAGTGAAAGACCCTGCAGACGCAGGATAAATTATTTTTAAGCGCGCTTACTCCGATAAAAATTTATTTTAAATTTTTCGGAATGATCGACCTTGAGTTAATTATCGCTCTAAAAAATTTTTAAGTAAATGATTTTTTGCAAAAATGTGGGGATAACTTTTAAAAAATAATTTTTGAAATTTTTTATTTTCAAAAATTATTTTTTATGTCGCCGCGTGGATGGCGGAAGCGATCTCCAAAACAAATGTCTATGTGAGTGCGAACCGCCACCCGCGCCGCGATACATGCTAAGTATAAATGAAAATAAAAAAATATCAACGAAAAATCGCTATTACTAGCGACCTTTCGCAGACATTCATTTGTGTGGAAATTACTATTGCCACACTCACACCGCACAAGTGTAGCATATTACAAAAATAATGCAAGGAAATTGAGGATGACCCTTTGGGGCAGGGTCTTCAAGGGTCATCCTCTGGGAGAAGGTGCCCTTTGACTTTTACGGATTTCTCCCTGCTTGTATCTCCTTTATATAATATTCTCCCTTCTCCTTAAAAGACGGGTCTAATTTTATAATATTCTGTATTTCTTGCACTGCCTCCCCTCTTCTTCCCGCTTGCAAGTAGGCGGCAGTAAGCGTAATTCGGTGCTGCATATTGCCAGAGTCAAGCTCAACTCTTTTCTTAGCTACTTCAATAATTTCCGGAAACTTTTTGAGGGCCAGCAACACCGTGATATATCTATCATCAAAAATAATTTTTGATTCCGGCATGCCTTTCAAAATTTCATCCGAAAGAGACTTGTTATTTGAAGCAAGAAGAGTTAAACCATAAATAAATTTGGCTTCTTCGTACGATGGTTCTAATTCATAAGCGGTTTTAGCCGCCTGTAAAGCTTCTGTGAACTTGCCGTCAAGAAGAAGATTGCTTGTCAGTTCAAAATATATTTGCTGTTTATTGGGAGAAAGTTTTTTGGCTTCTGTCAATTGTTCAATGGCTTTGCCATACCAGCCAAATCTGGAAAGAAAAATTCCATAGAAAAGCCGATAACGGGCATCATTGGGAACTCTTGCCAAATGTTTTACAAAAGCCTTATCCACCGTATCAAATAATTTCTGCTTCAGCTCTCCTGAAGCGTTTGGATTGGCCGCCACATTAATGGCTGCCTGCGATATATGCTCTAAACTTTCGGAAAAGCCCATGCCATATCCAGCCAGAGGTTTGGCGTAAATTTCAATAGTTCCTATCTTTCCTCCATTATTTAATTTCAAAACCGCCAACAAATCCTTATTTTGCCGCCACGGCGCATAAATAACAAAATATACAATCGTTATCGCCAAAATTAATATTAATGCCTCTATGACGGGTTTTAATTTCTCACTCTCAAGTATTTTTTTGATTTTTGTTGAAATTTTATCCCACCAAAACATTGGTGTTTCCGGCGCGCGAGAATGCACATAAGCCAGAATAGTAAAAAATAATATGTAACTGCTTATCTGATCAAAAACAAAAATATTGTTGAATAAATATGCCGAGATAAGGCCCAATATTACGGCCTTGTCTTTTCTCTCCAATAAATCGTCCTTGGCTTTAATTATGTAATAAAAAAGGGAGAAAATTATTGCCAGATAGGAAAGCAGGCCTAAAGCGCCGCCGGCAATCAGCCAATCAAGATAAGTGTCATGAGCCCGATCAAACCACGGTTCCTGATTATACATTCGCGGGTCATAATATTTGTTGAAAACAAAATTGAAGCCCTCCTGCCCCCAGCCCAGAATCGGTTTTTCAATAAATCCCTTGATGGCCATAGGCCAAACATAGTATCTGCCTTGGGTTTTTATTTCAGAAGGTGAAAGAGAGGAAAATCGACTCAAAACATAGTCATTTTTGACAAAAGCAGCATTCTTCACGGATAGAAACAAACCCACAAAAATAACGAGGCCTAAAATACTTGCGCCAGCCATTTTTCTTATTTTGTCGCCTTTCTCAGATTTCAACAGCAGAAAAACGAAAGTTATAAAAACTCCGCCAATTAAACCCAAAATGGCTCCCCTGGTAGCGGTAAAGTAAAGCACGGTTAAATCAGCCAGAAAAACAATCCCCAATAAAATTTTCGCCCACAAACTTTTGGACCGGACAAACAGAAGAGCGGCAAAGAAAATATGGAAGACCATATAAATGGCCAGATAAGAAGCGTTGCCCAAAGTGCCATCTACTCTTACTCCTCCCTGATTGATATTAATCTTTCCGGCGATTTGCAAAAAAGAATAAGTAGCCATAATGGCCGAAGCGCCAAGACTGGTAGCCAAAAGTCTATTCCATATTTCTTGAGTTTTTAGGACAGAGCTCAAAACCAAAAAATAAGCGCCGAGATGCAAAAGGGTGATGTAACCTTCCATTCTTTCATAATTGCTCCAAAAAGCTTTGAATGGATTTTGAGCGAAAATGTCAGCCACCCCCATTGCCAACAGAAACAAAAAAATGGAGCTTAATATCCAAGAAAATTTTGGCCGATAAGATTCGTCTCTGATGGCCAATACCAGATAACAGGCAAAGATGATTTCAACAATAATCCTAAAAACAAAAGCTTTGCCTGTAATAAAAGGAAAGAAAAGCGAGGATGCAACAATAAACGGCACAAACGGTATGGCAAAAAGCCCGGCCAAAATAATATATCTGAGTTGATTGTTAGACATAAATGCAAGTATACCAAATATAAAAATAAAATGAAAAGATAGAAAAAATTTCTTATTTCTGTTATTATAACTCATTATGGAATTGACGGTTATTAGACCACACAAAACATTTAGTTTGAAGGATATTAAAGAGCTCTGGCAATACAGAGAGCTTTTGTATTTTTTTACCTGGCGTGATTTAAAGGTTCGTTATAAGCAGACCTTTATAGGTGTGGCTTGGGCCATATTTCAGCCATTTATTACCATGGTGATTTTTTCCATATTCTTCGGCGGGCTAGCCAAAATGCCTTCCGACGGAGTACCTTATCCCATTTTTGTTTTTGTCGGCCTTTTGTTTTGGCAATTTTTCTCCAGCGCCCTCTCTGAAACAAGCGGTTCTCTCATTGGTAACCAATCTATTATTACCAAAGTTTATTTTCCTCGCTTAATTTTGCCGGTCTCCGGTGTAATAACCAAATTTATAGACTTTTTAATCGCCACCCTAATATTGATAGGCCTTATGTTTTATTACGGATATACGCCCCATATTTCGGGCCTTTTGATTTTGCCTCTTCTGCTTCTGATTACTTTCATGGCCTCTATAGGGTTGGGACTTTTTTTGGCAGCCATAAATGTTAAATACAGAGATGTGAGGTATGCTTTGCCTTTTTTTATACAGATACTTTTGTTTCTTACTCCGGTTATTTATCCCGCTTCCATCGCCGGCAAATATTCTTTTCTTCTGGCCATTAATCCCATGATGGGTGTTATTCAAAGCGCCAGAGCGGCCATACTCGGCACTTCACCCATCAACTGGTTACTGGTGGAAATTTCTCTGGCGGGCACGTTTGTTCTTCTTATATTCGGAATATACATATTTAAAAAAACCGAGCGCTACTTTGCCGACATAATATAGACGAAAATTATGGAAAAACCGATTATAGAAATTAGAAATATAAGCAAAAAATATAATATCGCCCATCAGCGTGGTGGCTATGTGGCTTTGCGCGATGTTTTGATGAATGTGCTTAAATCCCCCTTCTATTTTTTGAAATCAAAAGCCAAGCAAGTTGCCGGATTTGAAAAAAAGGAAGAATTCTGGGCCCTTAAAGATGTCAATTTTTCGGTTCAAAAAGGCGAAGTGGTGGGAATTATAGGGGCCAACGGCGCGGGCAAATCCACCCTGCTTAAAATCCTCTCTCAAATCACCCCCCCGACCGAGGGCGAGATTATTTTACGAGGCAGAGTCGGCTCGCTTTTGGAAGTCGGCACGGGCTTTCATCCGGAATTGACCGGCCGGGAAAATATATTTTTGAATGGAGCTATTTTGGGCATGAAGAAAAAGGAGATAGCCCAAAAATTTGACGAGATTGTGGAGTTTGCCGGCATAGGAAAATTTTTGGACACACCAGTCAAATATTATTCAAGCGGTATGTATGTACGACTGGCTTTTTCAGTAGCCGCTTATATGGAACCGGATATTTTGATAATTGATGAAGTTCTGGCCGTGGGCGACGCCGAGTTCCAAAAAAAATGTTTGGGTAAGATGGAGGAAATAACAAAAGAAGAAGGCAGAACTATTCTTTTTGTAAGCCATAATATGGAGGCCATAAGAAGAATGTGCAGCCACTGCATTCTTTTGGATAAGGGAAAAATCACTTTCAAAGGAAATACGGGAGATACTTTGTCGGCTTATGATAAAAGCGACACAAAACTTGGAATAAACAAAGGAGGAAACAGAAAAAATCAAAGCCGAAGAGGTTCGGGGACTTTGAGTTTTACTGATATAAAAATTTTGGATGATTTAAACAAAGAAAGAAACATTTTTAAGACGGGAGAGGCCGTCAGATTCAAAATGTCTTATGTTGTTTGTGAAGAAATGCGGGGGCTTCATGCCAGCGTTTGTTTTTTTTCAAACAAAACCAGGGAGTTGCTCACTAGCATACGTTATGAAATAAAAAGCGGCGTCGTGGCAAAAAATGAAACCGGCACGGCAACTATAGAAGTAGAGCTGACGATTATAAGGCCGGGTGAATACTCATTGTATTTTTGGCTGGGTGACGAAGCGGCCACCAAACAAGGCACTCCAACAAACTACGATATTGTTGACGGCATAACCAAACCGCTTATTATAGAAGCTAAAAATGAAGAAGAAAAAAAACTGACTGGTAGCTTCTCCTTGCCTTCAAAAATTATAAAATAGATTTTACCATCATAACGCTGTTTATATATTTGCCGTTAAAAAGAAAGAGTTCTTTTCTAACATCTTCTATTGTAAAACCGTTTTTGGTAAATGCTTTGATTGAACCGGTGTTATTTTCATATGCCCCAGCTATAATTTTATGCAACTTTAATCTATTAAAAGAAAAATCAGACAAAAGACCAATGGCCTCACTGGCATAGCCATGACCCCAAGAATCTTTGTCGCCAATCATAATTCCGATTTCAGCAAATTTATGATGTTTGTTTATAGGACCTAATTTTATATTGCCTATATGCTTATCAGAATCTTTACGAATAATAGCCAAAAATATATAACTGGAATCTTTCAAGACATTATTAATATATTCTCTTAAGTTTTTTGACGTATGTTTAGAAAACCTGCTCTCCAGATATTGGTTGACTTCCGGATCATTAAGCCAACCGACATATTCTTTGGTGGCGTCGGAGATTTCAACCGGTCTTAAATAAATAAGGGTTCCCTCTAATTTTATTTTTTTCATTCTTGTTAGATTGGTTCGGCAAAAATAATAATTAAAAATATACTGCCTCGGCCATATGGGCAGTTTGTTTGAAAAGGTCTTGCCGCCACGCCGGATTATTGTTGAAATAATTGTCTTTCATGGCATGGGTCAATCTAGACAATGCCTCATCTCGAATAAAATATGGTATTGTTGCAAGTTCTTTTTTATCTATGGGGCAAATATCTTGGTATGCATTAAGAAAAATATTTTTAGCTTCCGCTGCCACTTTTGAATAGTCGGTTAGATTATTAAATATAATATATTGTCGCGCCATTCTGTGGAGAGCAAAAGCGAGAGAGCGTGTTTTTTCAAGATAATGCAATGAATCAAAATCAATAATTGCTGCTATTTTTTTGCCGTTAGCTAAAAGATTGTGGGGATGAAGGTCAAAATGAACAATGCCCCAAGCGGTACTGCGCGGTTTTTGTTTTATAACATTGCGAACATCTTTAAGAATAAAATCCTCTTTAACCAGAAGATCAGCATGAAACTGGTCCTTTGGATTATTTTTCTGCTGGTGGCGCGCCTCTTGAAATATCTTTTTCCATATAGAAAGATTATACGACCTTAATTCTCTGACTTTTTTTAGCAATGAAAGCTTTTTTCGCTGCTTGCCCGTTATAGGCAGACAAGCCAGGGCTTTATCCAATTTACCAATTTCCCTGCCAGCGCTTTCAATCTCTTGGCGCGTCCCCCGATAATGGTCGGCATTGAGAAATATAAAAAGCGCGTATGGGTTATTCTCATCTATAACAAATAATTGTTTGCTTTGGGACGGCACCAAATGTGGCACATTCACTCCTTTGATAGAAAGTTTTTCCATAAGTTTAAGAGTTTCCCCTATCGCCGCCTGATTTCTAACACCCATATAACGCCGAAGCAAATATGTGTTTTTGTTTGTCGTAATCTTAAAATTATTGCTGTTGATTTCCGCTTCATCAACTTGTTCAATAGTTAAAATATTTTGGGGTTCAATGCCATAGCAGGAACCGGCAATGTTCTTCACATTTTCGGCCTCTTTTTGGCTGACAGGTCTATAATGTATCTTCCACTTGCTGTGATTGTTGGGCTGAAAAATCATGCATTAAAATATACCATAGAACCCCAAAACAAACCAGCATTTAATTTATAAAGTGTCAATATATAACAAAAATTTCGTCTCGAGTAATATAAGGACATGGGCGTGAAAAATGCTGAAAAAATAAAAGCTGTTATTTTTGACTGGGCGGGAGTGTTTTGTTCTCCTGGTGAACTTTTTTCACATCCAGCCCTAGCGACTCAAACAGGCCTGAATGTTGACGAAATGGGTGAACAGACCGCATCTATCCAACACGCTTATTATACCGGCACGATAAACAGCAAAGAATTTTGGGAGCAATCTTCCAATCTTTTGGGTCCTGCAGGTTTGTCCGAAACAGAATTGCGCGACGCATATCTTGCTTCTTACAGAATCTATCCGGAAATGCTTGGGCTTGCTTTAAATCTCAAACAGAAATATAAAACATTGCTTCTTTCTAATTTAACGGCTGAAATGACGGAAGATATTAAAAAAAAATATGGAGTAAAAAAATATTTTCATCATGCTATTTTTTCAAACGAAGTCGGCTTGATGAAACCGGACCCTAAAATTTTTGAACTTGCCGTTGAAAAAATTAATATTCCGATAAAAAACATTGTTTTTATTGACGACTCGCAAACCAATATCAAAGTCGCTGAGCATCTCGGTTTCCATATAATATTGTTCAAAAATCCGACTCAATGCCGGCAAGAGCTGAGAGATTTGGGGGTAACTATAATTTAATTATTAAACCGGTTTATTGCGCGGTTTTATAACGGGACCCTCAAGCAAGGTTCCAACTTTTCCGTTTTTTAATGCGCTACTCATAATCGCAAAAACTTTTTCCAATCGTCGCGATACTTCTGCGATGTGAGAGGTGGTGTGAGAATAATTCATAACATTGGAACAACTCGTCAAAATACCAGCTTTGGCTGTCTCTTGAATAAACAAACTTTTGAGAACGAGATCATCATTTCCGTCGTTGTCCTTGAAAACAAATACCGGATGAGGACCGATACCCACGGCTTTCGTCGGGATTTTATATTCATTGGCAAGGGCATTGTAATTTTTGATCAGCAGATTCCCGGTTTCCCACAATCTTTTTTGAATATTGTTTCGCTTCATAAAATCAAGGGTTGCCAACGCGGCCGCGATACTTGGCAGATAACCGGCATAGGTAAATGAAAAAAATATGTCACCAGCATTCAAAGTCGCCATAATTTCTCGCTTACCGCCCAATACCGAGAGTGGTTCGCCGTTGGAAATCGCTTTTCCATAACAAACCAGATCCGGAATGACACCGAAATATTCCGCGGCGCCACCCATGGCCAAACGAAAACCAGTAACCAGCTCATCAAAAACCAGCACCGCTTTATGTTTGCTGGCTAGTATTTTTATTCCTTCAAGAAAACCGGGGTGTGGCAGAGCAGAACTGACTGGCTCAAGAATAATCGCGGCTATTTGATTGGGATAATCGTTTAGAATTTTTTCAAGACTAGGCAAATCATTGTATTTAAACTCATGGCTTAAATTCTTAACCGCCTCCGGAATACCTCTGTTGCGGAGAGGATTGGTGGCAATTGCCCAATCCGGCCAGCCGTGATAGCCGCACTTGGCAACATGGTCGCGCCCGGTGTAAGCTCGAGCCACTCTGATAGCGGCAGTAGTAACATCAGAACCATTGAGACCAAAACGCACCATCTCGATATAAGGCAGCAGGCCGACAATCTTTTCAGCCAAGACGACTTCAAGATCGCCTGGTATGGAAAAAATTGTCCCTTTTTGGCGTTGACGGAGAACCGATCGTTCAATAAGCGGATGTTGGTAACCCAAAATGATCGCTCCCAATGAGGAAGCGAGATCAATATATTTGTTACCATCAACATCCCAGACTTCGCAGCCTTTGCCTCTTATGATTGCGTAGGGCGACACCCCTTCCACAAATTGATCAGGAGATTTGCTTAAGGTTTGGGAAGCCCGCGGAATCACTTTTTTTGCTCTTTCCAGTAATCTTTTTGAATTTAAGGTTCTTCTTTTCATTGTAATACAGCTCTTGTTTCTAAAATATTATTTTTTAAAATTAAAGCAATTTTTTTTCCAGCTACTAAATCCGTCATGCCGTCTATATTTTTTATTTATATCAATCAGGGAATCATTTTGTTTCAATACTTTCAAAATATCTTCTAAGACAAAATCTCTGGGCAAGAGTTTTAACAGATTGTTGATAAGTTTGATATCATCCTTATAATCAACCGTAAACCTAAATCTTGATATATCTTTCTCGTTGTTTAAGTTGGCTATTCTAAACCGCCGAGGATTGTCTCTGATATGGGCGGTAACATGTTCTCGCTCATGCGATTTTTTAGCTTTTTTCCACATGTTCTTTAAAATATTAAAGGAAAAGACTTCAACATCCAGACCATCCGGAAAGGTTGGTGGGATAACATTACTGGCATAATCAACTTTTTCCCGAAAAAAAATATTTATTACTTTATCAATAATCTGCGGATCGGTTAGAGGGCAGTCGGCGTTAATTCTGATGATCACAGAATAGTTGCGATAAAACAACGCGCATTGATAAAATCTGTCCAGAACATCATTTTCCGAACCGCGAAAACAATCAACGCCGATTTTCCGGCATAATTTTTCCGTAACATCGTCTTCTCTTCTATCAGTAGTAGCGACAACAATTTTGCCTATTTTTTTTGCTTGACCAACTCTAATCAAAACATTTTCAAGAATTGTTCGGCCCCCGGCTTTCATTAAAATCTTGCCGGGCAAGCGAGTAGAATTCATTCTGGCTTGAATAATGCAAATTGTTTTTATTTTTTCCATAAGCTGGGAAATATTATGCTTTTTTCGACATCAACAAAATTTTCTTTCAATTCTTTTATGCAGTTATCGCAATCCTTATTCTTATCTGCTATATCTATGTCTTCTTTTAGCTGATCTAGATCATCCACGCCAAAAACCGTATAATTTATATCTTTGTTTTTGCAGGAAAACAGAAGAGCCGCTTGTTGTCTAGACAGATTATATTTATTTATAATTTTATCAAGCTTTTTCAAATATGGCTTGGCAATTTCCAAATATGGAGGAATTTTCTCCTCTGACATAAAAAACAGACCCTGTAAAAAAGCGCTGCGCGCAAAAACTGTCACATTATTTTTTTGGGCAATTTCAAAAAAATTTGTTTTGTTTAATCTTTGGTCAAAAATGCTATACGGCACTTGTATATAATCAAATTTATTGAGTTCAACCGCATAGACAGCATCGTTTTCTTCATAAATAGAAACGCCTATGTTTTTGACTAATTTTTGTTTTTTAAGGTTTACCATAGCGTCAACCGTTTTATTATCATATATATATGCCGGAGTATGAAAAAGATAACCATCCACATAATTTCTATTTAATCTTTTTAATGATTCCTCCAGATTGTTAGCTATAATATCGAGAGCTTCTCCGTGAGATTCAGACATAATATTCGGTTTTAATTTAGTAATAATCTTTATTTCCGCGCTTAAATTTCTAGTTTTAATAAATTCCCCTAAAATTTCTTCCGCTTCGCCGTAATTATAGGCAGTATCAAAAATCCTTATGCCCTTTTGCCAAGCATAATCAAGCATGGCAAGAGATTTCTCTCTTGCCGGTTTTCCATTTGGATTGTTAATTCCGTAATTTAAACCAAATTGAACCGTGCCCAGTATTAATTTGTTTAATAAGCTATTCATTAAATTTTGTTAATTATATCATTAAAAATATAATATTGCTAGTGTTTATAATGTAATTTGATATATAATAGCAAACATTAAATATGAGAAGGACGAACCAGCTTGTAAAGCATAAATTGGGATTTTTCCAAGTTAAAAATAAGCCAACCCAAAAAGAATTGGAGAATTTTTATTCAAAACAATATTATCAAAACGAACGTGGCAGTTATCGCTCTCAATATTCCAACGAAGAAATAAAGTATTTTAATGCGAAAGATGAACAAAGGTTTGAAATTATTTCTAAACTGATTCCGAAAGGCAAACGCCTTTTAGATATAGGTTGCGGAGAGGGTTATATGATTGATTTTTTTAAAAAGGGAGGATGGGATGTTTTGGGTTTAGATTATAGCGGATTTGGTTGTTCAAAAATGAACCCCGCCTGTCTTTCCATGGTAAAGATCGGCGACATCTACAGGAGCATAGATGAACTCATAAGCAAAAAAGGAAAATTTGATGTAATCAGCTTGAAAAATGTTTTGGAGCATGTGCTTGAACCAGAAATACTCTTAAAAAAAATAAAAAAACTTGCCCGCAGTAACACGATCCTGATTGTTACGGTACCGAATGATTTTTCATTTTATCAAAATTTTTTGTTGAAAGAAAAAATGATTGATAATCCGTTTTGGGTGATTATCCCGGACCATATCTCTTATTTTGAAAAAAACAGTTTAAAAAAAATCTGCAGCTATGCCGGCTGGCAAGAAAAAGAAGTAGTGGCTGATTTTCCAATAGACATATTTTTATCAAATCCCCATTCCAATTATATCAAAGATAAGTCCAAGGGACCGGCCGCCCATCAGGCCAGGATTAAATTGGAAAATTTGTTTAATAATGTGTCAATCAAAGCAACGATTAATCTTTACAAAGCAATGGCCGAACTTGGTTTTGGAAGACAGATTACCGGGTACTACAAAATTAAATAGGCCATTTATCCGATTTTTATATTTTAATCATTCAATTCCCTTATAATTTCAAAGGCCTCCGCACATTCATATCCAACATTCATACCCCGATATTTAGCAAGAATCCTTATTCCCTCGTAAGATCGAGGGTGGGGGTATGAGCGCATTTCATTCCTATATATTTTTAATGCCTCTATTTTTCTATCTATAAAACTAGTTATATTATTATAAAAATTTGGCATAAATGTTTTTCCAGAGTTTTTATTTTCCCATTCGGTAGAAGAGGGAGTTTCAAAAGTAAAAATCTTTTTTACAAAAAATCCTGGCTGAGGCCGACAAGCAGTGAGAACCGCTTGAAAAGTCAGTTTGTGGTCAATATTCAAATCTCCGCCATGGTGGGTATAAATTATATCCGGCCTTATTTTATTTATATATTTTTCAACAATTTTAGCAATTGAAAGAAGCGGAATAGAATCAAATTGATTATCGGGAAGTTTTTCCAAAAACAAATTTTTAAATCCCAATTTTTTGCTTACTTGTTCTGCCTGTTTTTCCCTTCTTTTTGTGTCAGTTGAAGTGGCGGTACTGCGAGAAAGTTCCCCATCGCCCAAAATAAGGGCGGAGACTTCATCTTTCTCCGCCACATGTTTGAGTATGGTCCCGCCGATGCCCAGTATTTCATCATCCGGGTGAGCGACAATAACCATTATTTTTTTTCCTCCTGTTTTCATTTCTCTTTTATTTCTACCGACACTTTGAGGCCGGTTTTTGTTTTCTCGGCTTCCGAAAATTCCATTCTCCATTTTTCTCCCTCAATAAAGGCCTTGGGATATTCCGGAGCGTCAAGCATACGAACGATATCATAAATTTCTTCCATTGGCATGGTTTCCAAAATCTTTCCGTCTTCGGGCTTACGCCGCTTAAAGGAAACAATTTTCCCTTTTTGTGGCTTCGGCTTTGGATTACTCTTTGCGATAAGGGGGATCATTTCGCCGAAAATCATTTCCGAGGCGCGGATATATATCTCCTCCGCCGTTCCGAACAGGGAAAGCTTGCGTTTGAGATAAACAGGTCCAGTATCCAATCCCCCATCCACTTTGAGAGCTGTTATTTTAGTCCTTTTGTGTCCGCGAACAATCAGATTTTGGAGCGGACTGCCGCCGCGGCCATATGGAAGATCAGTCATATGGAAAACCACGCACTCAAAATTTGACCATATCTCTTCCGGAATAATCCATGACCAGTGTGGAACAAAGATATATCTCGGATTTATTTTCTTTATCTTATTGAGCGTCAGATCCTCCTTGCGCGCAATAAGATGGAAGTTTTTCTTTCGACCGAAATATTTCTTAAAAAAAGATATATTCCAGGGCCTAATAGTGGCTATTATGTAATTCATATGGTTTCTCTCCGTTGTTTAGAATAATACAAATAATAACTTAAAGCAACTTGACAAAGTATATAATATTTTTATAATCAAACGCTAGACGTCTTTGAAAAGGAGAGCTACACTAATGACCATGATGGATCTTGTAAATGAATTCATTGATTTGTATAAGAGTTCGCCCGAAACAGTCCCAAAAAATACAGACGGCATTGTTGTGCTTATGGGGCCGGCACGTCGGGTGGATATTTCTAGAATAAACCTTGGGTTGAATATACTCAGGACTTTGAGTAACCCGGTTCCCATAATTTTCAGCGGAGTAACGGAAGAGAGAGAAGAAATTCTTTCCCTTATGGAGCGGCTCGGCTCGCCAAAATCGCTGACTCATTTCCAGGATTGCGGCAAGACTGGCGTTGCCAACACCAAAACCCAGTTTGAAACTTTGATTGCCGATCCGCTGACCAAAGACCTCAGAAGATTGGCCATTGTAACGAGCGTGTGGCATATTCCCAGAGTAAAGAGGACCGCTGCAAAATTCCTCCCGCCTGAAACCCGGTTTGTTGTGGCTGGAAATCCTGATGGAAGCAATGATTGCGACTCATTCGTTTTGGTCATGGGCGAGATAAGAAAAATCATTGAGTATTCGGCCAGGGGAGACATTTCGGCCAAGCCACGCTAGTCGCAATTTTTCTATTTTTCTTTCACCTTTATTTTTATTATATTTTTTAAATCTGTAAGCGACTTTACTTTTATACAGTCATTCACTCCCGGATGCGAAAGCTGCCTATCTACCAACACCGGAATAAGCCCTGCCAAACGGGCCGGTATTATATCAAGTTCATAATCGTCTCCAACATAATAAATATTTCCGTAATTCCCAATCATGCCATGCAAAAGTTCTTCAAAAAATTTAGGGTCCGGTTTTGCATATCTTGATTGCGACGAACTGCGTACAATATCAAAATATTTCAAAATTCCCGTTTCCTGCAATATTTTTTCAAGTCCCGCAGTCCAGTTGGCAAGAATCCCCAGCAGTATTTTTTCATTATGAAAATACTGGAGTGTTTCCAGCACATCCTCATAAATCGCGTATTTGGCGCAAGTGTCAATTTTCTTATTCAAGGCTTGCGCCTGCCCGTCAAGTGACTTAAGCCCTAAAATTTCCAATAATTCTTTATTGTATAAAATGTAATACTTTTCTCTTTCTTCTTTTGAGTTAAATTGGGGGTGAATAAATTTATGCTTATCGTAGACAATATCCAACGCTTTTTGGACTGATTTGACAGAGACATTTTTATTGAATTCTTTGCAAGCAAATTGGCTGATTGTCTCTTCAAGATTTTTTTTAAAAATAAGCGTTTTGTAGCAGTCAAATATTATGTAAATCTTTGATTTCATATATTTGTTATTCTGCCTTGTTTTTTGAGTTTTGCGTACCGTAACTGCGGAACGATATGTTCTCCAAATAGACGCATGATAAAACCGTCCTTATAATCCAGCGCCGGCCGTTTATTTTCCAGAAAATAATCTATTGCAGCCAAAGCTTCATTGAATCCCAGCATGGCCCTAAAAATTGTGGTGCTGGATATCCTGGCATTTATTTCAATAACGCAAGGTTGGTGATTTTTATCTCTTCGAAGCTGCACATTGCACGGACCGATTGCCCCAACGCTTTCGGCCGTTTTTTTTGCGACATCCGCCATATCTTTTTGGTGGTTGGCAATAGCATGCCAAGTCATGCCGAATTTAAGCTTTCTTAGCATGGTTATCGCCCCAAGCGCCCGCGAATCCTTTGTCAAAAATACACCCACCGTATATTCTTCATCTTTGCCATTGTCAATATATTCCTGAATTATCGGATTGGACACATTTGGCCACTTCTTATCCAGCTCCTTTTTATTTTTGATGATGTAAAAATCTTTTGAGCCGCTTCCGTGTCTCGGCTTCAAAACAAGCGGCCATCCATATTTTTTTATGAGCTTATCGGCGCCGTTTTTTGTTGTGTAGGTTTCCGGCACTCTTATGTTATTTTTTGACAAAAATCGGTAAGTTGCTAATTTATCCTGATTGCAAATATCCAAAACTTTCTCGGGCTGAACCACAAAATAAGCCTTGGTGCTTGCTTTCAACCTTTCAACATTTTTAGCGATAACAATCTGCTCCGCCTCAAAGCAACTGAATACTATATCAATTTTTTCCTTATTGCAGATGGTTATGATATCTTTGAGAAATTTCTTTTCATCTCCAAGCACCGGCTCAATAATATAGCCCTTGTCGGCAAGAAATAATCCGCAACTTTCCGCGTTTATGTCTGTGGCAATTATTCGCATTTTCCGACCAAACATTCTAAGCGACTTAATCACTCCCTGTCCGATATCCCCGCTACTCGCGGTAACCAAAATATTTATTTTTTTCATTAAATTATTTCGCAATAAGCCGCCAAGACAGAGGCGTGCCGGACTTGATATCGATTTTAGCGCGCCGACCAATAACGCTATCTAAATATTTTGGAGACAAACCATAGCCAGGACGGATAGAACGAATGTTGCTCTTAGAAAAAATTTCTCCCTTTTTCACATCCTTGACTACAAATAAAGATCGACGATACACACTATATTGCTTCTCTCGAGGAGTCAGTTTATAACACGGGCGACCAACGGCTTTTTCTACCTGACGGATAGATTCTACGAGTTCTTTAAACTCTGCCGGTTCCAGAGAAAATCCGGCATCAGGACCACCTTCAGAACGTTTGAGTGTCAGATGCTTTTCAATAATACAGGCGCCCAAAGCCACCCCCGCGATTGAAGAGATGGCGCCGAGAGAATGGTCGGATAGTCCGGGAACTACCTTAAATTTTTTGGCCAAATCAGGTATGGTCGCCAAATTCATTTGTTCGGCTGTAGCCGGATAGGAAGTGACGCAATGCAATACTGCCACCGCCGGTGCGCCGTTTGCTCTTAAAGTTTTGACTGCCAGCTCAATTTCCTTTACTGAAGCCATGCCCCGCGAAATTATAACAGGTTTCTTTGTTTGGCCTATTTTTTTAAGCAACCCGATATCCGGAACTTCAAAAGAGGCCACTTTATAGAGAGACACTTTGAGCTTATTCAAGAAATCCACCGCTGTCTCATCAAAAGGGGTGGAAAAAAATACAAGACCCCTGTTCTCGGCATATTTTTTAAGTTTTGCCTGCCATTCCCATGGCGTATAGGCCCATTTATATAAATCATAAAGGGTCTTTTTGTCCCAGAGATTGTCGGTCTTAACTTTAAACCATTTTAGGTCGCTATCAATTGTCATCGTGTCTGGTGTGTAAGTTTGCAATTTGACAGCATCAGCCCCGGCTTTGGCCGCCGCATCTATGATTCTCAAAGCTTTTTTATAATCATGATTATGATTGCCCGACATTTCCGCCACGATAAAAACCGGTTTATTTCTGCCAATTATTCTCCGTCCTATTTTAAATTGACTAGACATAATTAAAAAATTTCTTAACGATTAAACACACATATAAAATACCCAATCTTGAAAGTTGCGGGTGAAGCGGTAAAGTAAGGCAGGACTCCTGGTATAACTCTTCGTTTGGCAAGGCAAATTTTTTATAGCCATTATTTCTATAGTATGGATGCGAATAAACAGCCGGATAATGAATCGTATTCCCTATTCCAGCTTTTTTTAAATAAGCCATCAACCCACCTCGCCGATTTGAATCTTTCAAACGAATAACAAAAATATGCCAAGATGATAGGGCCTCGTGTTCAACGGGTAATATTATATCTTTTATTTCTTTTAATTTTTTTATATAAACGGCGGTTAATTTGCGTCTTTTTTTTACAAAATTATCCAGCCGCTTTAATTGGCTTACTCCTAAACCAGCAGCAATATCCGACAAGCGATAATTAAATCCTAACTCTATCACGCTATTAAATCCATTCTTGTCTTTCACAATACCATGAGAGCGAAAATATTTCAGTTTTTCATAATATTTAATATCATTAGTCAAAACAGCGCCCCCCTCTCCCGTGGTTATGTGTTTAACCGGATGAAAACTAAACACAGTCATATCGGCAAGTGTTCCCGTTTTCTTTCCTTTATATAAAGCGCCAAGAGAGTGACAAGCGTCTTCAATCACAATCAACTTATCCTTTTTGGCAATTTTTTTTATTGCATCCATATTGGACGGATGTCCGGCAAAATCCACCGGCGCAATCGCCTTGGTTTTTTTTGTAATAAGAGACTCTATTTTATTTTCATCAATATTATATGTATCCAATCTAATATCACAAAAAACGGGTTTGGCTCCGGTCGCCAAAATCATATTTGATGTTGCCGCAAAAGTATTGGGAGTGGTAATAACTTCATCCCCCGTTTTTAGACCGGCCGCCAAATACGCAATATGGAGTCCAGCAGTGCCACTGCTTACAGCCACCGCATATTTTGCTCCGCAATATTCTGCCAGCTTCTCTTCAAATTTTTTTACTTTAGGACCCTGAGTGAGCCAATCCGATTCTAACACTTTAACTACAGAAGATATATCTGCATTATTAACGCTTTGGCGACCATATGACGCTAAACCAGTCCGGCTATTTTTCTTATGTCCTTTGTAGTGAGCCATTTTTTATTGAGATCGCTTGTGTAAAGAAAATCTTTGCCTAGCGGTTTTTTAAGTTTATATTTTAATACATGCGCCGTGCTTGGTGTGTGAGGAATGATTACATAATAATCGCCTAAATCGTGAGTCCTAATAGCTTCCTCTTGGGTTATCAGAGTTTCATGGATTTTCTCTCCCGGCCTCATCCCCACTACTTTAATTTTTTTATCCGGAGCTAGAGCTTTAAATAGATCGGAAATTTTCATTGAAGGAACCTTCGGCACAAATATTTCACCCCCTACCATATTCTTGATGGCGTATGATACTAAATCAAAGCATTGATCCAATGTGATCCAAAAACGAGTCATGTCGTTGTCGGTAACATGCAGCGGATCGTTATCTTTACGATTTAATATCGTGTCAATAACACTTCCCCTGCTGCCAATTACATTGCCATAACGAACAACGCTTAAACATGTATTATTACCTTTTGAATAAACATTGCTTGATATAAAAAGCTTCTCCGCGCACATCTTGCTGGCCCCGTAAAGATTAACGGGACTTACCGCCTTATCGGTAGAGATAAGAAGGATCTTCCCGACTTCCCTGTCTAGAGCGGCTGTTACAATATTTTGAGTGCCTAAAATATTTGTTTGAATCGCTTCAAATGGGTTGTATTCCAAAGCTGGCACCTGCTTTAATGCGGCGGCATGCACCACGATATCCACACCATCAAAAGCCATACGCAACCTTGATAAGTCTCTAATATCCCCCAAGAAAAAACGCAATATATTATTATAAGCCGCCAATTCCTGTTGCATCTTAAATTGTTTTAATTCGTCCCGACTAAAAATAATAATCTTTTTGGGCTTGAAATTAGTAAGAAGAAACTTAATAAAACTCTGGCCAAAAGAGCCGGTGCCTCCGGTTATTAGAATGGTTTTGTTGTTATACATGGTATACATATAAACATTTTATTATTTATTTTGCAACAAAAAACATATGCGTATCTGCCCGCGATATGGTATTGAGAAAGGCCTCGAGCCATGATAAAATGGCCAAATTAAAGATAAAATGGACGAAAAAACCAAAAATATAAACGATCCAAACAATCCGGTGATCCTTTTTATTCCCGAGGCCGGAATATATCCTTTTATAAGAGGGCTTTCTGTTTTGGGTGATTCCATAGTAAAACAGGGCGGTAAAGTGTTTGTTACTTATGATCCGGGAATTATGCTGCGCTCCCCTATTATGGTAAAGCATAAAATGCCGGTGAACGCTTCGTTGGAACAAAGAGCTGAAATATGCAAAAAAAATACGGAGATTTTGAAAAAAGTTTTGTCAAAATATAAATTTTCACCAATAGATATTTCTGAATTGGTTGATGAAAAGCTTATGCAAGAAATAGAAAGTTTGGTTGCCGATAAAAATAACGATTTGGAAAACATAATTTATAGAGGTTTTCCCGTTGGAAAAGTCGCTCAGTACGACTTTATGCTTGAAACCAAATTTCCATACTCTCCAATCCTTTCCAATGAACGTAAGGCTTTGTATTCGGCCTATATAAAAAACACGGCTCTGACCATAGCCATAACTGACCGTATTTGCCAAAAACACAAGCCCTCTCTGCTTGTAACATTTAATGAATACGCCCAAAGTCAGGCTGTGAGATATAGCGCAGATACTCACAACATATCGCGTATGGCCTTAACATATCCGGTGCATTTTAATATAGATGCATCAAGATTTCTAATTTGGAAATCCACATTTTCATTATTTTTTTATCTTCATT
This sequence comes from Patescibacteria group bacterium, assembly GCA_038056395.1. Classification (GTDB taxonomy): domain Bacteria; phylum Patescibacteriota; class Minisyncoccia; order Phycocordibacterales; family WO2-35-19; genus WO2-35-19. The sequence goes on from JBBUFS010000004.1 coordinate 45,592, forward strand.
GTCAAAAGTGGAACGACATAAAAGATATTCCCATAGTTCCGCAATATATAAAAGAATGTTGGGATGATGTTGTGTTTCGCCTTTTTGGCGCGGGGGGGTCGCATATATTTTCCACCAGAAAGGAAGGCGACCCGGCTAATGTCTTCAATAAATTAAAACTGGATCCAAAAAAGAAAACTGTTGTGGCCTATTCCAGCAGTCGCGATGAACGTCCAGGTTTGGACACCATAATGAAAGTGTGGGGGGAAGATTCGAAGGTTGTCGACGCTTTTCAAAATCAAACAGAATGGCTTTCGGTTTTGCGCGAATACGCCGCCAAACGGGATGATATTCAAATTGTGGTCCGCATTCATCCGCGAGAAGGCAAGAGGCAGTTTGGTTTTGATTCCCAACATCTGAAACAGCTTAAAGAAAAATTCACCGAAAACGCTTCAAATTTTATTATTGTTTGGCCAGATGATCCTATTTCAAGTTATGACCTGGTGGAACTGGCTGATATTTGTTTGATAGCTTGGTCTTCTATGGGCCATGAAGCGACCAGACTGGGAGTGCCGGTGCTTTCGTATGCCAGCAATCTGACTTATGTGGATGATGATTTTATGCAAGTCGCCACTACCCCGGAAGAATACTTGAAAAAATTGGATTATATTATTGATATGAAATATGCTTGGCGACACCTTGTTAAAGCAGTGCGTTTTTACCATTGGCGCACTTTTATTCCTTCGCTTGATTTGGGAGAAACTGTTCCTGTTGATTTTGGAGATGACACTATATGGCCGGAGGCTCCAGAGTCTATGGTTCCAGTAATAAACGATATTTTATCAGGCAAACAAGACCTTATTTCTTACAATATAAAAAAATGGCAAGATTCTCTGAATGATGATTCCCTAAAAGAAGAATCTGAGGCCATGCGAAAAGGAATACGCTATTTTTTGGATAAAATATTTTACCCGCCAGCTGCTCCTAAAAATAATTTCTTAACAAAATTATATAAACGAGTTTTGTATAAATTGATAAGAATTTGGCATCGCCTATCCTGGAATAGAAAATATCCAACCAAGAAAAAAGAGTATGATTTTACCGACTACAAGCTTGAGTACTACGATAATAAGTCCCGCGCCGAAGAGTTTCGCCTAAGAACCGAGGGGGACAAAAATTTGCGTGTTATCATTGCCGATGGACTTTATGCCGTATTGGCGCACAATGGAAAGTTATCGCGTCGCATGTCTCCCATGGTTATTAAATTAGCCAAAATGCACTATGAATCAAGAGAGTATTAAAAAAGAAAACGCGCCTATTGCTCTATTCGTTTATAACCGTCCAGAGCATACTAAGAGAACAATTAGTGCTTTGAAGCAGAATAATCTTGCTAAAGAGAGCGATCTTTTTATTTTCAGTGACGGCTCCCAACTTCGTCGAGACTCCGCTGGGCAAGGGAAAGATGAAGAAGCGAAACTTAAAGTTCAAAAAGTGAGAGATTATATAAAAACGGTTTCCGGATTCAGAAAAGTGGAGATTATTGAAAGAAGCGAAAATTTTGGTTTAGCAAAATCTATAATTTCCGGAGTGACAGAAATTGTAAATAAATACGGCAGAGTTATTGTACTGGAAGACGATTTGGTCACTTCTCCCCATTTTTTGGAATACATGAATGATGCCCTTGATTTGTATGAAAAAGAAGAAAAAGTCATAAGCATACACGGATATATTTATCCCATAAAAAAAGATCTGCCGGAGACATTTTTTATAAAAGGAGCGGACTGCTGGGGCTGGGCCACCTGGAAAAGAGGGTGGGGTCTGTTTGAATCGGATGGAAAAAATCTATTAGCGGAATTAGAAAAAAGAAATTTGATAAAAGAATTTGATTTTGACGGCGCTTATAATTACTCGGGTATGCTTAAAAGGCAAATTGAAGGAAAGAATGATTCCTGGGCCGTTCGCTGGTATGCTTCGGCCTTCCTTAAAAACAAGCTGACTCTTTATCCGGGCCAGTCTCTTGTTCAAAACATAGGGCAAGACGCCAGCGGCACCCATAAAGGCGACTCAAACGCACACCGGGTTATTGTTTCGGATAGAAAAATAAATGTTGAAAAAATTGAAATTATTGAAAATGGAAAAATTAAGAAAAGTATTATACAATATTTCAAGTCCCTAAAGCCAAGCGTTTTCGAAAGAATCAAATTGAAAATTTTGTTAAAAAATTCTAAATGAATAAAAAATATGAAAGAAAAAATAAAATCTTTTGTCAAGAAATTTTCAGAAATATTATTTAAATATGAATGTCTTCTGGCATCTAGGTGGGCGTCAAAAGCGCACGAACATCTAAAGTGGGCTCAATGGAGAATACTGCCACAGCCAGAATTTTTTGACCATCATATTGACTTGTATTATCAATGGCTGGAAAAAAAAGATCCTCTTTGGACAGAAAGGGGTGTTTTTAGTGGTTTGGCATTAAAAGGAAACAATGTTTTAGAATTGGCCTGCGGAGACGGTTTTAACGCCAGAAATTTTTACAGCTTAAAATCAAAACAAATCATCGCATGCGATTTTGATCCAAAAGCAATAAGAACGGCAAAAAATAAAAACCCGGCTTCCAATGTTGAATATATCCTGGCCGATATAAGAAGTGAAATGCCCCAAGGAAAATTTGATAACATTATATGGGATGCGGCAATTGAACACTTCACCCCAAAAGAAATAAACAATATTCTAAAAGAAATAAAAACACGATTGAATAAGGAGGGCATATTGAGCGGCTACACAATAGTCAAAAAAGACGACGGCCAAAAATCTTTGTCACACCATGAATACGAGTTTGAAAATAAAGAGGATTTATTAAATTTTTTGGCGCCCTTTTTTAAAAACGTGACAGTTTTTGAAACTATATTTCCTAGCCGCCACAATTTGTATTTTTGGGCTTCAGATGAAAGCGATCTCCCATTCGCAAAAAACTGGAAGCATTCCATAAGCCATAATGATTAAAAACCTTATAAAAAATATCACCCCGCCTATTATTTTAAAACTCATAAAAGGAAGACCGAGGTACGGGTTTTTTGGAAATTATAAAGCTTGGCATGAAGCGCGGGCGGATTCCGGAGGTTATGATGATGAAAAAATTTTGGAAAAAGTAAAAGATTCTTTGCTTAAAGTTAAAAACGGCCAAGCGGCATACGAAAGGGACTCGGTTTTGTTTGATAAAATTCAATATTCTTGGCCGGTTCTTTCTGCTCTATTATGGATTGCTTCGCAAAACAACAATGAATTGATTTTGATTGATTTTGGAGGCTCTCTCGGCAGCAGCTATTTCCAGAATATGGGATTTTTGAAGCATCTCAAAAAGTTAAAGTGGAATATTGTTGAACAGAAAAATTTCGTTGAATGCGGCAGAAAATTTTTTGAAGATGAACATCTTAAATTTTTTGGCGATATTGAAGATTGCTTAAAAGAAAATAATATCAATGTTTTCTTGGCTTCAAGTTCATTCCAATATCTTGAAGATCCTTACGCTTTTATGAAAAAGATAGTTGACCTTGATTTTAAATATATCGTTATAGACAGGACTCCATATTTCAAAGAAGAAGACCTTATCACCGTGCAAAAAGTAAATCCCAAAATCTATGACGCTAGTTATCCGGCTTGGATTATAAATGAAAGTAAATTTATTAAAATTCTTGAGCCGAAATATGATTTGATTGCCGATTGGCAATCTTCTTTTGAAAAAATCGCGCTGCGGGGATTTATTCTAAGAAATAAAAAAAATGAATAAAACCGCAAACAAAAAAGGCCCGGTTATACTGGTGCCCAAAGATATTTCTTTTATTTTTCCATTTGGGTATGCATATCTGGCCGGTTATTTGATTGAAAAAGGCGAGGAGGTAAAGATTTTGTTCAGGCCCAATAATCCCTCCGATTTTAAAAAATTTGTCCGGCAAATAATTGATTTGAAGCCGGTATTAGTCGGTTTCGGCACTATTTATCCAGATCTTTATCCGATCAAAGAGTTAGTGGGGCTTTTAAACAAAGCCGGCAGAAATTTCCCTGTCGTTGTCGGCGGCCAGATGGTAACCCCCACTCCGGATTTTGCCGTAGAAATAACCGGAGCGGACTTCGGGGTAATCGGTGAAGGGGAAATTATTTTATACGAGCTGGTTAAAGCTTTGCGCCAAGACCAGGACGTTCATCAAGTCAAAGGTATCATAATCAATGAGAACGGCAAATTATTTTCTACCGGTCCGGGCGATTTTATAAAAAATATGTCCAAATTGCCGAAAATTCCGTATGATTTATTCCCCTCCGACAAATGGCTGAATATCGGGCGATATTATGTCGGGAAAGCCCAGCCCCATTGGCGGTACAATGATAAGGTGGTTGCCATTCACGGCGGCCGAGGATGCCCTTTCAATTGCAATTTCTGCTACCATCATAGTCTGCCGCGTTATCGCTCCATAGACGATATGTTTGAAGGGGTGGAAATGTTGATAGAAAAATATAACGCCAATATGTTGTATTTTGCCGATGATTTGGTATTAGCCACTCCGACCAGAGCCAAAGAATTGACCGAGGCGATAAGGCGGCTCGGCCGGAAAATTGAATATTCGGTTTCCTGTCGTTTTGACATTTTAGATCGGCTGAGCGATGAAATGCTGCGCGAAATGAAAGAAACCGGCTGCCGGATCATGGGACTTGGCATTGAATCAGGTTCGCCAAGAATGCTTGGCATTATTGATAAAAGAATTACTCCTGAACAAATTATAAGAGGCATGCGGCGCTTGAAAGACGCCGGTATTCTGTCATCAGTAAGCATTATGGTCGGACAATACACCGAAACCCCGGAAGATGTCCAGAAATCAATGGATTTGATGCTGGAAACTTTGAAGTACGACAAGAATGCTTTCTATGCTTTCTCTATCACCACCCCTTTCCCCGGCACTCAGTTGTACGGCATCGCCTTGGAGAAAAAGATAATCAAAGATCATTTGGATTTTTATAGAAAATTTAATTCAGAAAAAGGAATTGGCGGATTGTCGGTAAACCTTTCAGCCATGAGCGATGAAGAAGTGGTGGCCATGCATCAAAAAATAAAGAACGCTTATTTGAAAAGAAAAAGGGAGCTGGTCGGCCGGAAAGTGATAGCGGCGGAAGCCGTCCGTTATTTTACCTATCGAGTTTACAACAAAATAGCCAGGAGAATCATAGATCGACTGCCAGCGGGACAGCCGTTCGCGCTCATCAAAAAAATATACCACGAAAGCCACAATGCCATTCAGTTTTTGTTTGATAAATTGAGGCTTTATTTATTGGATGTCAAATAAAATAATGGGAAAGATTTCCGAGACAATAAAAAAACAACAATTCAATCCGGGACTCTTGGGTGTCTTTATCAATCCTTTTTATCTTGTCAGACGAGAGTTGTACCGAAACATATTTTCATTGGCAAAACACATAAAAGGCCGTGTTCTTGATATCGGGTGCGGCAGCAAGCCTTACCAAAAACTTTTTACGGATGCCAAAGAGTATGCGGGGATGGAATTTGATTCGGAAGCTAACAGGGCTAAAAAACAAGCTGATATTTTTTACGATGGCAAACGCTTCCCTTTTGAAGATTCCCGGTTTGATTCGGTTATAGCCACAGAAGTGTTGGAACATGTATTCAATCCGGATGAATTTGCAAACGAAATAAATCGGGTGCTCAAGAAAGGCGGGAATGTTCTTCTGACTGTTCCATTTGTTTGGGACGAGCATGAACAGCCTTATGATTACGCCAGATATTCTTCGTTTGGTCTTTCCCATCTTCTCCAAAAACACGGCTTTAAAATAATGGAAATGCGCAAGACGCTTGGCGACATAAGAGTTGTATTTCAGCTGATAAATTGCTATGTGCATAAAATAATTCCCGTGAAAAATTATCGTTTTAGATTATGTTTTTATGTTTTATTTATCGCGCCGTTCACTATCGCGGGTATTTTGATATCTTTTATTCTGCCGAAAAACCAGGATCTTTATATGAATAATATAATTCTGGCCAAAAAAATATGACCAGAAATTTCTGCACTTATTTTGATAAAAATTATCTTTTGAAAGGTCTGGCTTTGCACGGTTCTCTTTTGGAATTTTGTCCAAATTTTCATCTTTGGATTCTGTGTTTTGACGATGAAAGTCACGATGCCTTGAAAAAATTAAATTTGCTGAAAACCAGTCTCATAAAACTTTCTGATTTTGAAGATGAAAAACTTTTGGCGGTTAAAAGCGGTCGTAAAATATCCGAATATTGCTGGACATGTACTCCTTCCCTACCCCTTTATATTTTCAAGCAAAATCCGGATTTGGAAATGCTGGCTTATCTGGACGCTGATTTGTATTTTTACAATTCTCCAAACGAAATTTATGAAGAATTTGGTCATAATTCAATAATGATAATTCCTCACAATTTTTCAAAAGACCAAAAATTCAGGGAGAAAACCAGCGGCATTTATAATGTAGGCATGCTTATTTTCAAAAATGACGCTAACGCTTTGGAGTGTTTAAATTGGTGGCGGGATAAATGTCTGGAGTGGTGCTTTGATTATTATGAAGATGGTAAGTTTGGCGATCAACTTTACTTAAACGATTGGCTAAAAAGATTCAAAGGTGTCCATGTTTTAAAAAATCCCGGAGCAAATGTGGCCTCTTGGAATATCAGAAATTATGATTCTTCAAAATGGCCACTTATTTTTTATCACTTCCATGGGATAAGATTGTTCAATGTTTTTGGAAAAATAAAAGCAAAAAATCAAAATATCAATGGTATTGAAAATAAATTTATTTTTACAAAATATTCTCAAACCCTTACTAATTGTTTGCATAATATTAAAAAAATAGACAAAAATTTTAATTGCAGGACAGAAAGCAATATAAAATACTTGTTTTGGATAATAAAATATTTCTTGCAAAGAATAAAAAGTGTGTTATCTCTGTTTAATATCTTTCTGCTTATAAAAATATGATAATTTTTTGATTATGGGTATTTGGAGTGGCAATAAATTTTTAGGTAATTTATTTAATGGGAAAAATTTTTCTATCTGATTTTCTCTTTTTTTTCCTTTTAGTTCAGCCGTAAAAACAAAAGAAAATTCATGACCCCTAGGAGATTCACCAATATTTTTTCCAAAAGGTCTTTCAAACCAATCAAAAAAAGATTCTTTAGTTATTGGCATTTTGATTTCTTCTTTACAAACTCTTTCTATGGTATTTCCTATCTTTTCCGTAGGAATACATACCCGACCGGGAATATGCCAACCCTTAAAAAATTTATCTTTCCTATAAGTTAAAAATATTTCTGGATTTTTGTCCTTATTTTTGATAACTATAACTTCGGCACAAACCGTACCAAAAACTTGACACCAAGCTTCAAAAACTGGGAGTGGTGTCGGGAAAGAGAGTTTATTTATTAACCTTACTAGTTCTTTTTCTTCTTGGCTTGTTAAAGAAGTCATTAGATATAGTATCAAACCTCTGTGATATTTATAGCCTGGGCCGGGCAACCCTCTGCCGCTTCTTTCACTTTTTTTAATTGTTCATCGGTTAATTCTATTAACAATGTCTCTACCAGCTCGCCATTTTCGTTTAGTTTGCCCTTAAAATCTTTTTCATCGTACTTAAACAATTCCGGCGCGCAGTTCATGCAGAAACTGCAGCCGATGCATTCGTTTTGATTTATGGTTATTTTAGCCATGTAAAGATTTTAATCTATTATATCTCTTTGCCGACAATTGAAAAAATTTCTTTAACCAGACTATAGTTCGCACTTCAACTGGCCAGCGCCAAAAGTTGTTTTTGAATCGAAAAATAATCAGGATTCTAAATAATTTAATCAGCAGATGCCGCGCGACATTTTTTGGCGATTTGTCAGTCAGAGATTTCAATCTCTTGCCATACCAGGCAAATGGACTCAGCTCGTGGATAATTTCATATTCTTTGTGGTTTTTAATCCAGGGCAGGCGCGCCTTGCCCCAAAAATAGCTTCCCCATTCTTCCAGTGTTTGAGGCGGTTTAAACCCCAAGTCCAAGGCTTTATTAAATAAAATCGTACCAGGATATGGAATATAAATCCATAAAGGATAAAAGGCGGCCTTGTTGTAAATTTTTTGCAATTTTAATATCAGGTCAACGGTTTCTTGTCTCTCGGTTATAGTTTCAGTCGGCCAGCCAATGACAAACGACAGCATTAATTTTAAATCCAGAGATTTGGCCACTTCTACCGCCTTGATAGTTTGTTCAACCGTAATGCCTTTTCGGATAACCTCCCGCAAAATACGGTCGGAACCGCTTTCGCAGCCCACCCGCAGTTCGCATAAACCGCTGTCTTTCAATTCTTTCAAAAAAACATAATCAAAATAATCCACTCGGGCGTCAATTGAATATTTTATTTTAAGTTTTTTTTCTTTTATAAGTCGCCCGAATTCCAAAGCGCGACTCCGGTCTACCACAAAATTGTCATCGTGAATAACAAAATAATTTATGCCATAATTTTTGTGCAAAAATTCCAGCTCTTCAAAGGCCTTTTGAGCAGTCTTGGCCCGCCATTTGCGTTTGTTAAAAAATAAGTTATAGCAAAAACTGCACGGGAAAGGGCATCCTTTGCTGGTATAAAAATCTATTACCCGTTCGCCGGGATTATGCGACAGAGCTTTAACATAACGCTCCACTGGAATTAAATCCCAAGCCGGCCTGGGCAATTCGTTCATATCAAGAAAATCTTCCGAAATTTTATTTATTCTAGCCCGGCCTTTTTCTTTCCAACCCAAATTTTCTATATTATCAAAAAACAAATTGTGTTCCAATGTTTCTAATAACAATTTCAATGTTTTCTCTCCTTCATTAATAACAACAAAGTCAATTGAGGGGTGCGCCAAAGTTTGCTCCGGAAAAAAAGTGGGGTGAATGCCGCCGACTATTATTTTTACATTTGAATCAATAGCTCTTATTTTTTGGCTGATTTTTATAATTTGCAAAATGCAGCTGCCTGTCAGCATGCTAAAACCAACGGCCAAAGGTTTTTTCTCTTTAATTAAATCGCAAAGCTTATCTGCCGAACTGAAACGCAAATCAACAATTTGGACATCAAAATCGCCTCTTATGTAAGCGGCCAAACTTATTAAACCAAGCGGCGCATAAGCCGCCTCATTTAACCCGTTTTCCGGCTGAATCAAAATAATTTTTCTCATTAGATTAAATATTGAAAGATTTTCTATATAAATCCAAATTTTGCTCTTTGTCCGGCAAAGCTAAAACATTTTTTCTGGCCTCTTCGCCTATTTTTATGCCAAAGTCCCTATTTTGAATCAGTTTTATCATTGCTGCCGCCAGTGCTTTTTCATCGTCAACTTTTATGATAATTCCGCTTTCTTTATTTTCAATTATCTCGCCGGCACATCCTACATCAGTCATAATTATGGGCAAACCAAAACTGGCCGCTTCAACAACCACCATTCCCCAACCTTCATAATTTGAAGTAAGCAGAAAAGCGTCGGCTTGTTTATAAAATTCTTCTAAATTATTTTGCCATCCCAAAAATTTTATTTTATTTTCTATTTTTAATTTTTTACTTAAATTTTCCAGTTTATTTCTTTCTGGTCCGTCACCCGCAATCAAAAGATTGATATTAGAATAGTTTTTTATAACTTCTTTCATCACCTGAATCTGCAGAGAAATATTTTTTACATTTACCAATCTGCCGGCCGTTAAAAATATAAATTTATTATTTTCTTTTTTGTTTTTTTCGCTCAAATCTTTTTCACTGATTGGCGAGTAAATCGGCACCACCATGATTTTTTCTGACATCAAACCAAGTTTAATTAAACTGTCTTTTGTTCTTTTGCTAACCACTCTGACCGAATCGGCTTTTTTAAGCAGAAATTTTCCCAAATAATATCTTAATCCGTTCAAAAAGCTTTCTTTCCGCCAGTATGGAGAACCGAAATAATCTCCGTGAATTTGAATTTGTAATTTTAATTTGTATTTTTTAGCCAACAGCCAAGCGACAAATCCCAACTCAAAAGGATCTTGGGCGCTAACAATATCGTGGATGTATTTATTGATCATTTTCTTGCCCAAAAAATAAGCGCTAAACAAATAATTCAATTTGCTGAATGAATTGGTCGGGGCGATAAGTATATTTTCAAATTCAAGACTTTTATAACCGCGCGGCGTTAAAACAATAAGGTCAAACCTTTCAAATAAATTGGCATAGTCCAAAACTCTTTGCCGAGATTTTGATTCTTCTGAAAACAGTTTTTTTTCCAAACTGATGCTTAAAATTTTCATTTTTATATATTATAATCTGCCGTTTAACTTATACCTTAAGCGAAAAATATCAACAAACATTCTTATTGAATCGCCAAAAAGCGACACTTTAGAATTTCTGTTGTCTCGCCAGATAATATCTATTGGTTGAATTTTAAGGCCATGAACTAAAGATACAATAATTAGTTCAGTATCAATAAAAAAACCGTTTTCACTTAAAAAAGGCATAATCAAATTAAATTTTTCTTTGCTAATAGCTTTAAAGCCGCATTGATGGTCAATAAAAGGCGATTTGAAAATAATTTGAACCATAAAATTAAAAACTTTTGAAGCAAACCTCCTGGTTATTTTGTCCGAAAACACTTGCGATTTTTGCCCCCGCCTATTACCTATGGCCATATCGTTTTTGCCTATAGCTATGCTTTCTATGAGGGGCTTAAGAAAATTTAAATCAGACGCCAAATCTATATCCATAAAGGCGAGAATATCCACGTCGCTTTTTGACCAAGCTGTTCTTATAGCCAAACCTTTACCTTTCTGTCCAATTTTAAGGCAGCGAACTTGATTGTATCTGTGGGATAATTCCCTGCAGATATCCTGCGAATTATCAGTGCTGGCGTTGTCTGCTAAAGTGATTGAATAATCATATGGAAAATTTGATTGGCGTAAAAAATCCGCGAGTGTTTTTACGGATTTTTCCAAAATTTTCTCTTCATTATAAAGGGGAATAACAATATCAACCTTCATTTCTGCCATTATAACAGGCAAATTACAATCCCTCAATAGCTCTAATAATATCGCGGCCAAGTTTAATGGGAGATAATTTTTCTTCATATAAATGGTACCCGTTATTTGCGATTTTTTGTATTAAATTCTCATCATTTTTCAATTCCAATATTTTCTTCGCCAAGTCCTTCGGGTCGGCATTGTTTGCCATCAAACAATTTTCCCTATCAGTTAATAATTCTGAAACCGCGGCATTTTGACCAGTAACATATGGCAAACCCATAGCTAACGATTCAAAGGCCTTATGCGGAATTGTCCTCTGCAAACGAACATGGTTTCCGAATTGACCCAAGGAAACATGGCATTCAAGCATTTTCTCCCGCAATTCATTAATTGGTAAATATTGATTAACCCATTTAAGGTTGTTTGGCTTTAAGGACTTAATTAGCGATTCAATATTTTCCTCCACCACACCACTACCTATAATAAGAAATTCTACGTTGTTGTCTTCTAAAAGTTTTGCCGCCTGAACAATATATTCAATCCCCGCTTCCGGCAAAAACATACCTCTGAATAAAACCTTGAATTTCTCTCTTTTTTTAATATCTGAATCGAGATGAAATATTTCTTCATCTGTTCCCGTAAAAATTCTGACGACCTTTTCACCTGATAAATTAAATTTTTTTATAAAATAATTTTTTTGAGCTTCTGACTCAACCAAGATCAAATCGGCGCATTTTGCCGCCAACCAATCAATAAATAAAACCGACCATTTCATAAAAAAATTATATTTATATAAATTTCTGGAGAGAATTTCGCCTTCATATAAAGTGCATAGGGCATCAAAAATTACGGGCTTTTTGGAAATAAGTTTGGCCAACCAAACAACCACATGGCCGGGATAACCGACTATCAAATAATCGTAATCATTTCTGATTTTCCAGTGTTTAAAAAATAATCTGACAAATTTTATGAACCCGCGCGAAGCATCGCGGCATTCTATGATTTCAACGCCATTTTGCTTCAACCCGTCAATATAGGTCTTATTGCGGCCAAAATCAGGCCTATATATGCCAAAATAGCAGATTTTCATAAAGCGTAATTATGTGATATATTAGCATAATTATGGGGAAAATTCCTAATAAATTAGCTGGTACAATGCTGGTTTTTGGCGGTGCCGGATTCATAGGATCAAATTTTATACGATATATTTTGGATAAAAACGGGGCAGTAAAGATCGTAAATATTGATCTGCTCACCTATTCGGGAGATCTTCAAAACCTCAAAGATGTTGAAAAAAATTCAAACTACACGTTTATTAAGGGTGATGTGGCAGATACCATTCTCGTTAATCGTTTAGCCAAAAAATACAAACCGGATTATATAATAAATTTTGCAGCTGAAACTCATGTGGACAGAAGCATTCATGTTGGGGCTCGGGAATTTATAGAAACAAACATTGTCGGTGTTTTTAATATACTTGAAGCGATAAAAACATATAAAGTTAAAAAATATGTTCAGGTGAGTACCGACGAGGTTTACGGATCGCTTCCTTTGGATTCAAAAAATAAATTTGACGAATCAAGCCCCATTCTTCCAAACGCTCCTTACGCGGCCACAAAAGCGGGAGGAGATTTGTTATGTAATGCTTATTACTCTACCTGGAAATTACCGGTAGTGGTAACCCACTGCTCAAACAATTACGGCCCTTACCAGTATCCGGAAAAGCTTATTCCTTTTTTTGTTTTAAGAATGATTGAAAATAAAAAGCTGCCGATGTACGGGGACGGTAAAAATGTCAGGGACTGGATTCATGTGGAGGATCACTGCCGAGCTCTTGAATTGTGTTTGTTAAACGGAGTACCTGGACAGGTATACAACATCGGAGCCGATAATGAAAAAAATAACTTGGAAATCGCAGGCCTTATCCTTTCTTTTTTTGGGCGGGACAAATCATGGCTTGAGTTTGTTTCCGACCGCCCGGGGCATGATCGCCGATATGCCATAAACAATTCAAAAATAAAAAGAGAACTTGGGTGGAAACCTTTGAAAGAATTCGATGAAGAATTTAAAAAAACCGTAAACTGGTATATTGAAAATCCGAAATGGATCGATCATATTAGAAAAAAAACCAATGTCTTTAATCCCCATATTGATTTATGGAGAAAACATAAAATAAAATGAAGGGCATAATCTTAGCTGGAGGCAAAGGCACCCGCCTGCTACCTCTCACCAAAATCACCAATAAGCATCTACTACCCCTCTTTAACCGAGCGATGATAGATTATCCTCTGCAGACTCTCCTTCGGGCCGGTATCAAAGATATTTTGGTTGTCTCAGGCAGAGAACATGCAGGAGATTTCATTGAATACCTCGGTTCAGGTAAGGATTTCGGCGCCAAACTAACTTATAAAGTCCAGGAAGATGCCGGAGGTATCGCTCAAGCACTTTTGCTTGCCGAAGATTTCAGTTGTGGTGATTTCGTTACTGTTATATTGGGCGATAATGTATTTGGAAACAGCTTCTCGAACAAGCTTAAAAATTTTACAGGAGGAGCGAAAGTTTTCTTGAAAAAAGTTTTCGACCCGGAACGTTTTGGTGTAGCAGTTTTGAGTGGCAAAAAAGTAACCGAAATAATAGAAAAACCGAAAAAAGCTCCGTCAAATTTTGCTGTCACCGGCGTTTATCAGTACGATAACAAAGTGTTTAATATCATAAAAACACTCAAACCTTCCGCTCGGGGCGAATTTGAACAAACAGATGTAAATAATGTTTATATAAATAAGGGTGAGATGAAAGCCGAATTTATTTCTGGTTTTTGGTCCGATGCGGGGACTTTTGATTCAATGTTTAAAACAATTAACTGGGCAGTTAAAAAAAACGATCATGAAAATAAAACTAAATAAAGTACTCATAACGGGAGCGGACGGAATGGTGGGGAGTTATGCCGATTTTGGAATTAAAACAAACAGAAGGTCTCTGGATGTAATCGACCTCAAGGAGGTTTTAGCTGTATGCAAAAAATATAAGCCCGAAGCCATTATTCATCTAGCGGCCGAAACCGATGTCGATAGGTGCGAACGAGATCCGGAGTATGCTTACACGGTAAATTCTATTGGCACCTATAATATGGCAGTGGCCGCTAAAGAATTAGGTATTAAATTAGTCTATGTTTCCACTGCTGGAGTATTCGATGGTCAGAAAAAGACTCCTTATAACGAAAAAGATGAACCTAACCCCCAAAATTATTATGGCCGGTCGAAATTTTTAGGAGAGCTGATAATCAAAGGAATGTTGAAAGACTATATTATTGCACGAGTGTGTTGGATGTTTGGAGGCGGGCCGGAAAAAGACCAGAAATTTGTAGCAAAAATAATCAGGCAGTTAGATAAAAAAGAAATTAAAGTTGTTACTGATCAAATTGGTTCGCCTACTTTTGGTAAAGATCTCATTACTAGCATAAAAAAACTTATCAAAAAAGATGCAAAAGGAATATATAATCTTGCTAATCGAGATATTTGTTCGAGATATGAGTTTGCAGAGGCTATTGTAAAAATTTTAAAAAAGAATACAAAAATATTACCAGTTAAAATGAATGATTTTAAAATGGACGCTTTCCGAACATATAATGAGAGTATGGTTTCAAAAATTAAAACCCAAAGAAATTGGCAGGGTGCCTTAAAAGAATACTTGGAAACGGAGTGGAAAAGTTATGAAAAAATTTAAACTCAAAAAAAGATGCGGGATGTGCAGTGGTAAAGATTTTTTTGAAATTCTTAACATCGGGGAAATGCCTCCGGCTAACGCTTTTTTAGAGAAAAAGGATTTTGATAAGGAAGAGAGTTTCCCTTTGGGTGTGCAGCTATGTAAAAATTGCAAATCTTTACAGCTCCGCCAGGTAATTTCTCCCAAGCTTATTTTTCAGGATTATTGTTATGCAACAAGAGCAAGCAAACCGCTGGTGGAACATTTTCATCGGCTAGCAGAAGAGATTGCAAATAATTATGTCCAATCTTCAAATGATCTTGTAATAGAGATCGGCAGTAATGATGGTGCCTTATTATCAAAAATTAAAGATCGATGTCGAGTATTGGGAATTGATCCAGCGAGCAATATGGCAAAGACCGCTATCCAAGAAGGGGTACCAACTCTTGTTGAATTTTTTGACACCAAACTTTCAGAAAAAATCAAATCTGAAATGAAAGAAGCAAGGGTAATAGTGGCAAATAATGTAATGGCTCATATAGAAGACCTTAGAGATGTCTTTTCCGGCGTAAAAAAACTGCTCTCGCCGGAAGGAAAATTTATTTTTGAAGTCCATTGGGTCGGCAATCTCTTAAATGAAGGAGGATTTGATCAGATATACCATGAACATCTTTACTACCATTCATTGCATAGTTTGCAGGTATTATTAAATTCTTTGGGTATGACAGTAAACGATGTAAAATTAGTGCCCATTCATGGAGAATCTATAAGAGTTTATGCGGGAAATTCAGGAACATCTTCTGAAGCGGTACGCAAACTTTTGGATTGTGAAATTGAAATGGGACTTTTAGATACAAAAACTTATCAAAATTTTTCCAAAAAGGTTGAATCAAACAAAGGAAAACTTAATAAACTTCTAGCAAAGCTGAAAAAAGACGGCAAAAAAATAGTGGGTTATGGGGCGCCAGCCAAAGGTAATACATTGTTAAATTATTTTAAGATAGGACCGGAGATACTAGATTACATAACCGACACTACTCCTTCTAAGCAAGGCAAATATACTCCTGGGACTCATATTTTAGTTGTCTCTCCGGAAATATTATTGAAAGATCTCCCTGATTACGCACTTCTGCTTTCTTGGAATTATGCTGATGCAATACTAGAGAAAGAAAAGGAACTAAGAAAAAAAGGTTTAAAATTCATTATTCCTGTTCCAGAAGTTAGGATTGTAGAACTTTGCAATGATAAACCATTCGAAAACCTAGCAAATTTTTCCATAAATTCGGTAGCCAAGGCAATAATCCCCTAAATGTGAAGCCGTCGGATACGGGAGCAAAGACAACTTCAAGCCCCAAAGCCGAAAGCCAATCCAAAAAATCAATATGGGACCAGTAACGCAGATGCTCTGACGGGTGATAAATCCACTGAGTAAAAAATCTGCCCCCAAACATCAGTCCGTAACGAAATTGATAAGAGGCGCTGTTGGGAACAGTTATCAAAAAATATTTAGTACAGGGTTTTAAGGCTTTGATAATCTGTTCTGGATTGCGAGTGTGTTCTAGAACTTCGCTTAAAATTAAATAATCAAATTGGTCTGGTAATTTTATACTGTCAATTTTTTCCAGATTAATTTCAAAACTGTTTATCCCCAATTCCCGATATTGATCAAGAACCGTTTTTGAGATATCAGCCACTGAAACCATACAATTTTTTTCTTTTAATTTGAGTGGCAGCAGCGAATTGCCACAACCAATATCGGCTATTTTGGATTTAGTTGGAATAATATCAAGCATGATTTTCTCTCTGGGTTTCAATCCGGAATTAAGCTTCCAACCACGAAATTGCCAATAATCGTTATAATCGATTTCTTTTACATTTTGAAAATCCGGTTTTCTGATCCAAGGTGATGAAAACATGGTACAAATTTATTTATTGACATACTTACTTATTATACTTATCAAAGACTGGGCTGTGGGTGTCGGAAAATATCTTGATACCGCTTTATATCCCTTATCTGCAAGCATTTCCCTTTTTTTAGAATCATACGCCAACATTTTAATACCATTAGCTATTGATTGAGGATCGTTTTTAACAAATAATATTTCTTCATCAGAAAAAATCTCCCTCAAAGCCGGAGAATTCATATTTATAACCGCTTTTTTTGCCGCTAATCCTTCATACACTTTATTAGGAATGGCTCGCATTGCCCGGTCAACATCCCCGAACAACCCCAAAACAACATCCGCTTCGGCCATATATTCATTGACGCGGGAAAGTGAAACTCTACGGCCTACGATTTCAAGATTGGAAAGATTATAATTTTCAACCAATTTTTGAATTTTTTTAAAGCCGGCGCCATCCCCTATCATCCGAAAACGGATTTTGGGATCGTCAACGCAAATTTTGGCCGCTTCAATAATTTTATCCACGCCCTGCGCGGGAATATAGGAGCCATGCCAATGAACCAAGAAGTAATCTTTTTTTGCCACATGCATGGGGTGAATTATTTTATCATTAACGCCGAGATAAACCGGGTGGATTTTCTTGCCGTTCAGCCCCCACCATGAAGCCCAGTATTGCCTGTGGGCATCCGTATCGGTGATAGCCGCGGTGGCAAATACCATACTGAGCCAATCGATCACAAGAAGTTTAACGGCTCGCGGATGCCACCAGGCCACTTCTTGACGATCATTAACAACGCAGTCAAACATGGAATAAAAAGCGTCGCAAATCACCGGTTTGGATGAGACCAATCTGGCCAGAATGGTCGCAACGGGCGATGGGTAGGCGGCATACACGCAATCATATTCATTATGCAGGGCGCGAAGGACTTTCCATAATTTGAAATATCTTTGGGGGTCCTGCCAATCCGTTCGGCACTGTATCACCTCTACACCAATCTGGCTCAGCCCCGACAACAGAATGTCGTTTCTGGAATAATTTGGGTTATATATGCCGAAATAGCAGATTTTCATTTTGCGGAAATATTTTTATTCAAAATCGAATACTTATAAAAATTTAATGACAAATGATATTTGACAAATAATGTCTTGTCAGAGCTATTGAATTTATTTGTGGCAATAATAATCTCATCTGCCACACCCCGCCTTATCACCTCCAATTGCTTACTGCCTATAATTATTTCTGGGAGCGGTTCAAAATATTGATAATAATTATTGCCTTTCATAAAAATCACCACTTCCGGAGTATCATAAAAAAAGACTGATTTGGAAGATGGCAATTGCTCAAAATATTTTTGCCAATCGGCCGTTTTCTTTGAGGCATAAGCCGAGGCCACCCAAGAATCAAAGCAAATTTGATAAACGCCAAAAGCTATCAATAACGAAAAAAGAGTTGCGAGAGAGACAGAGATTAATTTTTTAGGCGGAGAGAAAAGCGATAAAAGAGCCGAAGGGAAAAATATGAGAGAAATTATTTGGGCGGGATAAAAATATCGAAACATGCCAGTGGTGCGCAAATAAGCCAACATGCACAGCAAAGAAAATATGGCTGCGGTCGCCTCTTCGGGATAAATCGTTATTTTTCGTTTAATTCTTGTCCATAAAGAAATTAGCCAGATTGTGATCACTATAAGAAGATATAGTGGGCCGATGCTGGTAAAGAAATTCTTGGCATTTTTGATTATTACGCCAAACATTTCTCCAAAAGTGTAATAATATGGATTTGCGTAGAAAGAAAAAATTTCTGTAAACGAATCACCCGCCTGAAATTGGGTCGCAAACCATAAAATTATTGGTATTAAAATTGCAATAACGCCCACAAACAAATCGGATACTTTAAGAGAAATTTGTTTTCTGCCTATAAACAAACCGCCGATAAGAGCCGGAATAAATATAAGAAAAAGCGGTTTTGTCGCTATGGCCAAGCCGGCGCTTAATCCTGCCAGTATCACATATTTTCTTTTTGGTTCCGTGGTTGTTCTGACAAAATAAATAAATAATAAAGCCAGAAAAACAAAAAATAATCCCGGAGTTTCACCCAACACGCTCTTGCCATTGCCATATAGTGGTGGAAAGGCGACTAATAAAGCCAGAGAGAGCAGGGCCAAATTGGGCCCAAATAATTTTTTAATAAGAAAATATCCCGTCGCGGCAAGACCTAAAATAAATAAAACCATCAACAGACGCGCCTGCAAAATTCCAAATCCAAAAACCTTAAAGACGCCGGCCAAAGGATAAATAACCGGATATTCAACGGTAAATTTTGATATATGTAAAATCTCGCTGGGAGAAAAACGCATGGCAACCAAGCCGTTATCGGCAAGATTTTTTGCAATTTGCATGTATATTCCCTCGTCATACCAAACCGAAGGACTTTCAGTAAGTTTATATGTTGAAGCAAACAAAATACCAAGAAACATAATCGCGATTATGATAACATCTCTATGAGCTTTCATATAAAGTTTAAGCCCATGATTATAACAAATTATGCCTAATGTTTCAATTATAAGAAAAGTTCTAACTTTTTTACCGGCTTCTCTGCCGGCAAAAATATATCACGCGGCATCGCTAGTGCCGGCCTTCAAAACAATTTTGAATAAGATTATTTTATCCAGAATCCCCACCCAAATAACAATCCCCGAGGGTATTATAATGCTTGACCAAACCGATGTGGCAGTATCGGGAGCTCTCGCGCTCGGGGCCTTTGAAAATACGGAAGCTGACCTTTTTAGAAAATGTTTAAAACCGAATTTGGTTATAATCGACATCGGAGCGAATATAGGATATTACGCGATTATTGCTGGAAAAGGCATCGGACCGAGAGGAAAAATATTTGCCTATGAGCCGGAAAATAGAAATTTTTCTTTTCTTAAAAAAAATATTGAAGCCAACAAACTTGCGAATGTCATTCCGCTTAAAATAGCTCTATCAAACGAAAAAGGGATGAGTAAACTTTATTTAGATGAAGACAACAAAGGCCGCCATTCTTTGGCTTATGAAAAAAATAAAGAATGTTTGGTGATTGAAACCGACACTTTGGATAATTCATTGGAGCAATTCGGCTCCCCCGCAGTTGATATTATAAAAATAGACATTGAGGGCGCAGAATTTTTGGCCCTTGGGGGCATGACAGAAACAATAAGAAGAAACCCCAATCTTATTATTTTTTCGGAATTTTATCCAAGAGCTATAATAAAATTGGGGGGCAATCCTTTGGCATATTTAAAAAAATTGGTGGAATTTGGTTTTTCTCTTTCAGACATTGACGAGAATGCAAAACGAGTCGTATCAATAACAAACATCAAACAATTTATGCAAAATTTCCCCAAAGGCGATTCATTTACAAATATTTTAGCCGTCAAAGATCGTTTGTAATTAAATAATATGGATATTTTGTTTATCTATCCTCCAATTTCCGTAAGCGAAAGATACGCCAGAAATGTAGGGAAAAACGCTGGCGGCAATTTGCCGCCCTTGGGCATTGCCCAGCTTTCTTCTTATTTGAGGGAAAAAGGGATTAGGGTTGGTTTGATTGATGGCGTAATTGAAAACATGAATCTTAACCGGATGGTTGAAAAAGCTCTTGGTCTCAACCCTAAAATCATAGGGCTTTCGGCCTTGACTCCAAATTTTAACCGGGCAGCCGCATTTGCCGTTGAAATAAAAAAGAGAAAACCGGAAATTCTAATTGTTCTGGGCGGGCATCACGCCACTATTTTACCTAAGGAAATTTTGGAGCAGAATGATTGTTTTGATTTGATTGTTCAGGGCGAAGGAGAGCTTACAGCCGAAGAAATAATCGCCAAATATAAAAATAGCGGCTGGTTCAAAAATGATTTTTTAAATAACTACAAGTTGTTACTTAGCATAAAAGGAATCGCTTTTAAGAGAAGAGAAGAAATCATAATCACGCCCAAAAGAGAACCTGTCCAAAATCTGGATGAATTGCCTTTCCCCGCCTGGGACCTTTTGCCAATGGAAAAATATATCCCCCTGGCCAATCAGTACAAAAGAACGCCCGTAATCAATATGGTGGTCATAAGAGGGTGTCCGTTTAATTGCAGCTTCTGTTCCGGAAATTCCGTTTTCGGCAGGAAAATCAGAGCCATGAACCCCCGGAGAGTTGTGGAGCAAATTCGCCATGTGATGAAAAATTACGGCGTGAGGGAAATATCTTTTTGGGACGATATGATGACAGCCAATAAAAAATGGATGCGTGAATTTTGCGATTTGCTAATTAAAAACAAAACTGATATCACCTGGACATGCTACTCGCGAGTTGATTGCGTTGACGAAGAAATCCTCTGCCGCATGAAAAAAGCCGGTTGCTGGAATATTTTTTTTGGCTACGAGTCGGGATGCCAAGAGCTTTTGAATAATATAAATAAAGGAACAACTCTTAAACAAATAGAAAATGCCAATACGCTTTGCAAGAAAGTCGGTATAGAAATCAGGGCCTCTTTTATGATTGCCCTGCCAGGCGAAACCCCTGAAATGGCAAAAAAAACGATTGATTTTGCCAAAAAATTGAATCCCGATTACGCCCAGTTTTGCATAACCACCCCTTATCCGGGAACCAAACTTTTTAAGGATGCGCCAAAATACGGAACCTTGGCTGGAAATTTTTCAGAATACAATATCTGGAATGCGGTTTTTGTGCCATATGGCTACAAAGATAAAAAGGAAATTGAGGCGATAGAAAGAAAAGCTATGAGAGAATTTTATCTTAGACCGAAATATATTTGGGGCCGGTTAAAAAAAATAAACAGCTGGGAAGACATTAAAAGATATTTGAAGGGATTCAGGTTTTTTGTTGGATTTATAAGTAAAAAGGCAGATAAAAAGAATGGTTAATTTTATATAAACTTCATCTTTCTAGCAGCAAACACTGTCATCTTGAGAAGCAACCAGCCATGTTTCCAACGACTGATATTGGTGGCGCCGTAGACTCGTTCACCGTAATGAATCGGTAAATCAATTATTTTAAGATTTAGTTTGGCGGCTCCAAAAAGCAAATCAAAGTCGCCAAACGGATCAAAGTCGCCAAAAAACTTGCGACCCTGTTTTATTTTTTCATAATCAGCCCGCCATAATATTTTCGTTCCGCAAAGCGTATCCTTCATCGGTTGGCCCAATATCCAACTGAAAGCCAAACTGAAAAACTTATTGCCAAAAAAATTCAGCACCCGCATAGATTCTTTCTGCATCGGATAAACTAATCGCGAACCGTTAATAAAGTCTCCCTTATTCTCCACTATGGCATCGTAAAATTTTTTGACTTCGCCAGCTGGTACAGTCATATCGGCATCGTATATGGCCAAGATATCTCCGGTTGCCATTTCAAATCCTTTTCTGACGGCATCACCCTTCCCTTTTCCATCTTGTTTGGCAAATTTTATTTTCTTTTTGTCCTTGAATTTTTTTGCCACTTCAATAATTTTTTCATAAGTATTATCTGTAGAATTTCCCTCTATAAAAATTATTTCCGTGAACGAGCCGAGTTCCGGAAGTTCTCTGGCGATTTTTTCTATAGTGCCAGCTTCATTTCTGGCTGGCACTATAATTGAAAGAGAAGGTTTTTGATCTGTAGCGCGAATTCCCATTTTTCTGGCCACAATATAATGAAAAATACCAAAGTGACAAAAAGGCCAAATGTTGGCTAAAAACTTATTAAGCAAAAAAGACAAAATGGGAATATAAATCGGCGTCAACATTTTTGTGCCGGATTTAACCACTTCAAATCCAGCTAAATAGGCAAAATTCTTAAGGTCAAGCATGGTAAGCCAATTTTGCTCTATAATGGCCGTTCTTAGCTTTAATCTTGAAGCCAGACGCAAAATAGGCTCCCAAAGAGCGCTATACTGCGTTATAACAACTCTTCCATCTTTTGATAGAATTTGACCCGTTTCTCGTAAAAACAGCTCTATATCGCGAGTGTTGCCCAAAATATCAGAAGCCACTATATAATCATGTTTTTGGGCGCCCGAAGGCACTAAAAAAGAAACGAATGATTCCAAATAATCGTAATAATAGCGTTTCCAAAAACCTTTTTTCATGAGAGAGATTATATACTATCAATAATTCTTTTGCTGTTCGGACAATCATACACTCGACCGGTTATTCTGCCAGAGGCGGTTTCAAACAAAACACGGCATTTAGTGAAAAATTTTCCGTAAAAACCATTCTCATAAAGATGGGGAATATCAATTATCAGATATTGGCCGTTAAATTCCGAAAACCTTTTTTTGTACCCGGATTCAGAATCCGGAGTAGCGTATATTCTTCCTTCATATTTCTTAATAGCTGACAAGTATTGATTACCGGTGTCATTATAAGTTATAACTCGTTTGATTGAATCTGATTTTTTTATAAAGGCGACAGAATCGCGTAAAACTTGCGGAGCGTTGCCGTTAATTTTCCCGAACATTAATTCTTCAGCAAAAACTGCATTGTAAACAACGCCTATAATTAAAATAAAAATAATACAAGCTGGCCTCCATTTTCGCTTGATTAAACCAATCAAACCAAATGTCAAAGAAATAATAAAAAAAACAGCGATAAAAAGAAAGGAGACATAAAATCCCAAGGGGCCCGAACCGCCGTTAAACGGATTTAAAAAGTTCCAACGACCCTGCAATACTCGCGAGAACCATTCTGTTTTTGGATATAAAGGCATTACGGAGTGAGATAAAAAGTTAGCAGCCATAAGGATGATGGCCAACATTATTGCTAGACCAATAGGCCATTTTAATTTTCTCCAAGAAAAATCTTCAGCTCTAAATATTTTGGCAATAATGGCGCCAGAGATGATAGCCAGTGGCGCAATCACGAACATCAGATATTTATCCAGAGCTCCCCGAGAAAAATCAAACAAAGCAAAATAAAAAATAAAACCAAAAATTAGATACCAGAAAAATATCCGAGTCTGCTTGAAAACTTCTTTGGAAGTAAATAGGAGCGGCACAATGAGAAGTGGTGATAGATAAAATACGGCCTTTATTCCCTGAACAACTATCTGAATCCAATTTCTGCCAAGTTTATCAGTATAATCCTCAGCATGACCCAGCATAAAGTCAATACTAAAAGTGGGATAGATGACTTGTATAAAATACAAAATAATCAGATACAAAAACCCAAATGAAAACATTCCAACACAATATTTCAATAAACTTTGAAAAGTTAATGTTTTTCTATTATTCCATAAAAAGTCAGCGAAAAGGGTCCCAATAACAAGAATAAAACTGAGTTTGATGAGAAATCCTATCAGACAAACCAAAATTAAGGCTGTTAACCATTTTTTAATACTTTTTGAGTCTGTAGCTGAATTTAGTTTGTCATACAAATAAACTGTTAAAAGAAAAAAGAAAGGAATGACAGAGCCGTCAACATCGGCCATTAAAGAACCCCAGATACTATAGAAAGATAGGGTGAAAAGGGCGGTGGCAAAAAGCGCAGCTGTTTCTCCAAATCGTCTACGCGCAATGAAGAAGAGAAGAAGAGCTGTTCCTAAAGAAAACAATAACGGAAACATTCTGAATTGATTCTCGCCAAATAAAGCATACCCGGTAACAAACCACACTTGCATCAGTGGCGGATGACCATGACCAAAAAATAAACCGGCTGATTGGACACTTGAAGATGAATTAACATTTTTCCACTCATCCTGATGATAAGGGAGAGAAACCCCAGGTAATCTCACAACAATAAATACTAGCAATATCGCTAATATAATCTTTATTTCCTTAGAAATAGCCATAAAAATTGATTGGTATTAATCTAGCATAAATGACCATTTTAGTGTATCTTCTAGAAATAATGTATAAAAAAATTTCAATAATAATCCCCGCTTATAACGAAGAGAGAACTTTGGCGGAAATAATAAAAAGAATTAAAAACGCCAAGGTTTGGTCCCTTGAAAAAGAAATCATAGTGGTTGATAACAACTCAACTGATAAAACTTTAGAAATTGCTAAAAATATTCCGGATTTAAAAGTCTTTATTGAAAAAATAAAGGGTAAGGGAGCCGCCGTTAAAAAGGGTTTTAAGGAAGCCAGTGGTGATATTTTAATCATTCAGGATGCTGATTTGGAATATGACCCAAATGATTACGGAGCGGTTATCAAACCAATTTTAGATGGAGAAACAGAAGTGGTAAATGGGGTAAGAATAGAAAACAGAAGCAGGAATGATCATTATGTGTATTTGCTGGGCGGATTAGGAAACAAAATAATAACTTTTGTCACCAACACTCTTTACAACAATAACGCCGGCGAATATGAAGGTTGTTATAAAGCATTTACAAAGGAGGTTGCTTCTATCAATGTAAAAGCAAATGATTTTGATTTTGAAAATGAACTTGTTTGCAGAGCGTTAAGGCGCGGTTATAAAACGATTGATGTTCCGATTCATTACTTTCCCAGAACTTATGCCGACGGCAAAAAAATAAACTGGCGGCATGGCTTTAAAATACTTTGGACAGTAATAAAAACCAGGTTTGTTACTGTTCCAAACAAAATTGGCTCTGAATCTAAAAAATTGGATATCCTTTTTGTTCAAAATTATTACGAGCAAATGTTGGGTATTATGCAGATATCAGCCGTTTTGAAGCAGCACGGTTTTACCACTGATGTTATTTTAGGAACCAAAAAAGACATAATCAAAAAAGTCCTGGCTCAAAAACCAAAAGTGGTTGGATTTTATTGCACCACCGGCTTTCATCATAAAAATTTAGCCATTGCCAGAAAAATAAAAAACTTGGTTGGAGATAAAATTTTAACTTTAGTCGGAGGGCCTCATCCAACTTTTGTGCCTTCTGTTATCACCATTAACGGAATTGATATAATCTGTCGCGGCGAAGGAGAATATGCGGTTTTAAAACTACTTGAAGCGCTGCGCGATAGCAAAGATTACACCAGCATAAAAAACCTGACGGTAAAAAAGAACGGTAAAATTTACGAGAACGAAATCAATACTTTGTGTGATCTAGATTCCCTGCCGTTTGCTGATAGAGAAATTTATAAAAATATTAAATATATTTATAAAAACAAACGGTATGAAGCAATGCTTAGTCGAGGTTGTCCATTTAGTTGTACCTTTTGTTCGGCGGCAGCCTATAGAAAAATTTACGAGGGCAAAGGCGACTACACCAGATTTCGTTCGGTGCCAAACGTCATAAAGGAATTAGAAGATATAAAAAGCCGTTATCAGCCGACTTGTTTCTTTTTTCATGATGACACTTTTGTCTTTAAAAAGGATTATTTACACGAATTTTTGAATGCTTATAAAAAGAGAGTTGGTATTCCATTTGCCTGTCTTATTCGGGCAGATTTAGCTACCGATGAGACTATAAAACTTTTGAAAGATTCCGGCTGTTATTTGATTTCTTTTGGTATTGAAAGTGGTAATGAGAGAATTAGAAATACGGTTCTCAAAAAAAATCTTTCAAATGAAAAAATATTAAACTGTGCCAAACTCTTACGCAAATACAAAATACCTTTTGCCACTTTCAATATGGTTGGGCTGCCAGATGAAAATTTAAAAGAAACTTGGGATACCGTTGATATAAATATAAAAGCCAAACCGAACTGGGCTTGGTTTTCGGTTTACCAAACCCTGCCTCACACCGAACTGGCCGGATACGCTTTAGAAAAAAAATATCTTGGAAAAATCGATGTGGCCGAAACCGATTCATCTTTTCATGAAAATGGCTTAATTTTAAAAAACCACCCCGAAAGCAAAAAGATGCTAAGACTAAAAAATATGACCAATTTAATGATAAAAATCCCTATTTTAAAACCAGTGGTAAAAATAGCTTTGAATCTGCCCTTTGATCCGTTTTACAGCTTGTTAGACAAACTTTTTTATTTTATCTTTTATTATTCAAAATTAACATACAAATCAGGTCTGCTGAACAACCTTCATTCTGCCATTTTCATCACCAGGCATATGAAAGAGTTCAAATAAATTTTAGAAAAATCTAAAAACTTTCCCAATATCAACATAATTTAAAATATAAGCATCCATCAGATAATTCGCCAAAATATACAAAACTAGAAGCGGGGTTAAGGCGTACCGCCAATTATTAATTCTTTTAATAAATAAGCTGGAAACCATCACAATCGCCGGCATGGTGATAAATAAAACACGTGTTACTACCGGCCAGATAAAAATAACTAAAGATGACAAAATTACCAACCATATAAAAAACAATTTTTGGTCTTTCAGAATTTCTTTTGAGCGCTTGAACAGCAAATAAGTTCCGGGGATAAATAAAAACCAACCAAAATTATACAAAGAACCAAAACTTTTTATATATTCAACCGCTCTGTTCTGATAATCATAAACACTTTGATTGGAATACCAGGATAAATAGGTATAGTCGTAAATCAAAAAAGAATAGAAATTTATAATAATCATTGGTCCAAAGGCAATTAAACCCGTAAAAATTATTTTCTTTACTATCCCCCTCCATTGCCCCCAATTTAAATAAACCACCAAACCTAAAATGACAATAAAGGCCGGAAATGCGTATTCTTTAAATAACCCGCCTAAACCGATAAGTATAGATGAAATCCAAAGCCATTTGCTTTCTTTTGTTTCTAAATATTTGAAAGAAAAATACAGAGAAGCCATATAAAAAGCCCAACCGCCTATATCCATAAAATAAGAAAGTCCCAAAGCCACCACAGCGTAATTTGTCACTAAAAATAAAGTTCCTAAAAATGCCGTTTTAGAATCGTCAAAAATTTTCAAGAGCAGGGAGTAGAAAAACATGCCCATCACCACGTAAAACAAACAGTTCAATATAAGCCACGAAACCAGCAGGTCACCCACCAAGAGATCAATCAGCCGGATTGATTCTAATCCCAAAAAAGTAGTGATTATTCTGTTGGGAATAAAACCGACCGGCGAAATACCGGTTTTCATCACTTCAATAGTTTGAATATAAGAGAGACCGTCTCCTCCAAACTCTGGTTGGAGAGCTGAAATTGAAAAAATAGACAAAAAAATTAGCAAGAAAAATAAACTGATTTTGAATTTATCATTCCCAAAAAGAGCATAAATCCTTATTGGTAAATTTTTCATAAACTATTTTATTTCGATATAAAGTTTTTCCATAAGAGCGGAAAGACTGTGCGATTCCACGAAATATTCCAATTTTTGCCGCGTGTCAGTCCGTTCCCGAAGCTTAAAAGCCTGCTGGATAGAAGCGGCTATGCCTATCGTTGAATCATCTCTAATACAGGCCTCTTCCGGAATATGGGCAAACGAAGAATCGGAAACCAGAGGCAGGGCGCCGCAAGCGGCCGCTTCCACAATAGTCTTGTCAAACATGCCCGGCTCGCTAAGATTTATACACACTTCATGACCGCTGTATATTTCCGGCAATTTATTCTGGGCAACCGCGTTCGTAAAATATACGTTGGCGGAGAGATTTTTTTCAAAAATATATTTTTTCAGCTTTTCATAATACTCCAAATCTTTTACGGGGCCTGCAATGTTAAATGAAACATGGGTGCCGGAAACGGCCAGATGATTAATTGCCGCCAGAGCTTTGTCTATGTGTTTTAACGGCGATATTCTGCCAACCATGCACACGGAATGTTTTTCCCTGGTTATCTTGGACACCGGCTTAAATATTTCCGTGTCAATTCCAACCGGCATAATAACCGTTTTTTTAAACTTTGCGGTAAATGATTGTTCGGATGTGCAAAAAACTTTGTCGGACAGGGCCACCGCAATCCGCGTCAGTAAATTACCCGAACCGTGGTTGCGCCAAAAATATATCTTTTTCTTCAAAATTTTCCAAATGAACCAGCCAAGCAAAACGTATTCCTGGTTCATATGTACAAAAACAGCGTGATAGTCCTTGTGCAGACCCAAAATCAAATTGAAAAAATTTTTGGCATATTTGATTTTGTTTCCGCCGGATTCTTTCCCCAGAGAATAAATTCTTACTTTGTCCTGTAAGTCAAACTCGCCCTTTTCCAGGCAAATAACCGAAATTTTTTCAAATTTTTCCGACAATTTGAAAACCCAGCTATGGAAAAATCCCAAAACAGGGTCCTGTTTGTCCACTTTTTGGGTAATGATTAAGAGCTTCATTTGTTGAAAATAAAAAATTTATAAAGTATGAAATTTTGAATCATGACGAAAAATCCAGCGATTAATTGGGAGAGAATATACCATATTCCGAAAACATCAACACAGACAAATACTATGGCGGTGTTAGTCATAACCCCTGAGACGGCGGCCATAAAAAATTTTGAAAATTGGCGATGCAGTTTGTTGGTGTTGTTGTCTTTGAAAACCACGAATTTTTGCAGAATAAAACTTATGATCAGAGCCACCAGGAAAGCCGAGACCGAGGAGTACAGATACCAAATGCCAACGATATCCGTAAAAATGTAAAGTGAAGCGATATTGGCCGCCGCCGCAGTAATGCCGCACAAAAAATAACGCAACAAAATATTTCTTTTGAAGATGCCGTGTTTTTCGCTTTGGGATAAGGCGGTGATAATTTTAATTGTTTCAACAATTGTTCTTTCCACGGAAAACAATTTGGCCTTTTCCCGCGCATTTGCGATTATTTTCGCCCTTAAAGACGGATCGGATAATTTTTGGATCGCTTTCAATATTTCCTTTTCATTATCCGGAGACACAAGCAAGCCGTCTTTTTCATTCTCCACTATTTCGCTTATGTTTCCTATGTCGGTGGAAACCACCGGGATGCCGACAAACATGGCTTCAACAATCTGGAAAGAAAAACTTTCAAAAGAGGTATTGAGGATAAAAATTTCGCATTTTTGCATTTTATCCAACAAATCTTTTCTGTCCATTTTGCCCAAAATAAAAATCCGGCCGCTTAAATTCAAATCATCCGCAAGTTTAGAAAGTTCGGCCCTATCCGGTCCGTCGCCAGCGATAAAAAGTCGCCAATCTGGCAAGTTTTTCATTATTTTTATCAAAGTGTTAAACCCTTTCCAAGGAACTAAGCGACCGGCAGAAATAATGGTTTTTGGTTCAAATTTGCCGCCGCTATCGGCAATGTCGGATAAATCTATGCCGTTGTACACGGTAACGACATTATTTTCGGAAGGATTCCAACCGGTTACCAGATCCCTAAAATATTTGCTTGGAGTGATGACCTTGTCTGCCGACTTTACGGTAATTCTTTGGATTAATCTTATTGACTCCACCCGCCAGCCATATTTTTTACTCTGAAATTCATTTATGCCGTCCTTAACCGATAATCTCTGAGTCGCTTGTTCCCAAGCGTAATCCCCGGCAATGCGAGCCAGGAACGGCTTGCCTAAAATTTTGGCGGCTAGCATGGTCGGAAAGCCGACGCTAACCGGATCTTGGGTGTATAAAACATCCATCTTTCTACTTAAAATCAAAACTCTGCAAAAAAATACGAAATGCTTTATTATTTTAGGTAAAGATCTTACTGTCCGAAAAGGCAATACAAAAACATCAATGCCGTGTTTTGGCATTTCTTTTTCCAAAAGAGCGGTATAAGTGGCCGGTCCGCCTATCTCCGGCGGATATACGCCGGTAGTTATAAGTATTTTTATTTTATTATTTTGCATTATTTTGTATTTTCAAACACTTTTTCTATATTTTTAGCAATTAAATTCCAATCATATTTTTGCACTACCATATTATAGGCGTTTTTTATGATTTGATTTTTTTGAGAATCGTTTATAATCTTTTCAACCGCCCCGGCAATACTATCAGGATTTTCCGGCTGACAAAAGTAGCCAGTATCCCCTTCCTTGATAAAATCAACAATGCCACCAACAGCAGTACCTATAACAGGGATACCAGCCGCCATAGCTTCAATGAAAGAATTGCCCATGCCTTCGGATAAAGAAGGGCGGATAAAAATATCGCAGGCCTTCAAATATTTTGGCATATAATCGTGAGAAACAAAGCCTTTAAAAATTACCTTGCCTGAAACATTTAATTTTTTTACTAATTCTTCTAAATTTTTTCTCAACTCGCCTTCACCCAAAATAACAAATTTGATATTTTCAGGTAATTCTACTAAAGCTTTTATAACATCCCCCACCCCATTTTTTATTACTAAACGGGAAGTGGTGATTAATGCAATATCACTTTCTTCCAATCCTAATTCTTCTCTCATTTTAATCTTTTCTTCTTTCAATATTTCAATTTTAAATTTCTCTACATCTACCCCATTTGGAATTATATAGGTCTTACCTTTATAACCAAACTTTCTGACTCTCTCAGCCAAATATGAACTTATTACCGTCAAAATTTTAGTTCTTTTTAAAGCCAACTTCCAAGAAAGATTTATAAGTCCAAGCCAGCGATTTTTGAAATGCTCTTCTGAATCTCCTTCTTGTAAAGTTAAAATTATTGGAACCGGCTTCCAAAATTTTAAAATATTAGCAATATAAGCCGCCCCAGAAGCAAATGTGGCCATAATGCACCAATAAAAATCGTAATGATTTTTATTGTTAAGATTCAAGGCAAAAAATGCTCCCCAAAAAGGCAAAATTAATTTATCTAAAATAGGGATACCAATACCTAATCTAAAAACATTTACATTTCCTATTTTTTGAATTTTTGGCAAATCTCTCTTGAATCTTGCCGTAATCAAATCAAATTGAACATCAGAAATTCTGTCAGTAATTTCTTTTATTGCTATTTCCGCTCCACCCACAAACGGGTAATAAGCAGTTGAAAATATAAGTATTTTTTTAGGATTTTCCACCAGAGTATAATACCAAAAATCCTTGTTTTTAGCCACTATTCTCCTTTCAATATTTTTCTTAATGTTTCTTCCGGTATTTCTTTTATTTTTTCTTCTTTCTTCTCTTCTCTAGCTACTGGTTGCTGCTTGTCCAGCGAAGCTTTAGCGAAGTTGGAGCTACTGACTACTTTATTAAGCGCTTCTTTCAATGCATTTACATTTTCCGGCGACGGCTCTTTGTTTTTGTTCTTTTCGCTATGTTTTAATTCCTGCAATGATATGGTTTCTTTTTTCGGTTCTATTTTTATTTCTTCCCTAACTACTTGTTTACCTTTTGTTGCTTCCTCTATCGCTTTAGCTAAAATATTGCTTTTTTCTGCTTTTTTCTCCTCTATATTTATTTTGGGTTTTAGTTGCTCAAATTTTGGTTTCGGTTGTTCGTATTTTGTTTCTGGTTTTTTTATTTCTACATTTTCTTTTCTTGGTTCTTTTCGCGTCTCGTACTTCGCGTCTCGTACTTCGTTCTTTTTTTCGGGCAGGTGCCACTCTTCTATTGCTTTTTCTACTTCTGCTTTGGGCTGAGCGTAATTTTTGCGCGACATTTCCATCGCCTTATCTCTGAAAGAAACTTCTGGTTTTGGGAACGGAGGCAAGGTGGTGGCTGAAAACGGCTGGGAGGCCACTCCGTCTATCATGAGTTTTAAATAAATCTGGACAAATCCCAAATTGACGATATCTTCCATGGTAAATGTCGGGGCAAATTCTTTCTCTAAAATTTCAGCATCATAGGAGCCGACCCGAAAAGTAATCATTGTGCCGACATTGCCAAAGACGGCTGCCCGCACTTCCTCGGCCATTTGTTCAATATATTGATGGGTGATATTCAGACCCAATTTATATTTTCTGGCTTCGGATAAAATGTCGGCAAAACTTTTATTGGCAAAAGATTGAAACTCATCCACATACAAATAAAAATTAGGCAACTTTTTAAGCTCGGCGGGAGAGACATCGGCTCGAGACATGGCCGCCAGATATATTTTAGTGACTAGCATCGCTCCCAAAAGATTGGCATTGCCCTCGCCCACCAACCCCTTTGACAAATTTACTATCAAAATTTTTTTCTCGTCCATTATCTTTCTGACATCAAAAGAAGATTTAGACTGCCCAACAATATTTCGGATGAGCGGATTGGAAACAAATTGACCGACTTTGTTCTGAATGGCCGGGGTGGCTTCAGCCGCATATTTATCCGTATATTTGGCAAATTCCTCCACCCAAAATGCTTTAGTGGTTGGATCCTTCACATTCTCCACCACTTTGTTGCGATAGGCTTTATCAATAAGCATTCTGTTTATGCCAAGCATAGTCGCTCCCGGATATTCAAGAAGGGCCGCCAAAGTATTTTGCAAAATGTAGGCCATTCTGGCCGACCATTGGTCCTCCCAAATTTTTTCAAAAGCGCTCATTAAACCAGAAACCACCAGATGTCGCCTATTTGGCCCAACATCTTCCATCACATTAAATGAAATAGGAAACTCAGTATCAAAAGGAGCGAAGTAAATCACATCCTTCACCCGATGCTCAGGAATATAATCAAGCAACATATCGGCAGTCTTGCCGTGCGGATCCAGAAAGGCTAAACCTTCGCCATTTTGGATATCTTGAATGGCCATATTTTCCAACATAGTTGATTTGCCCATGCCTGTCTTGCCGATAGAATAAATATGGCGCAAGCGGTCTTCAGCTTTAATGCCAAACTTGACCCGCTTGTTGCGCGCATCCGTCTCGGCAAAATAGGTTATTTTTTCTCTATCATCCATCAAATAAATTATACCATTTTATTCTTTCATCAACGCTTCTTTGGTGTATGTATTCCCCGGGTCCCACAGCATCCAACTAGTTAAACCAGCATCATAGGTAGCTTGAATTTGGGCACGCACCATAGCTGGAGTATAGTGGACCGGATAGTCATTGTCTTGCAACCAAGGGCGTAGTTGCAAAGGATTTATTCTTTTTAGAACCAATGCGTTTGGGGTACTGGAGGCGATTTCTTCATGCAAAAAATTTGTCCGGGCCACCGCCGCGCTCATGCTAAATTTTACTATTTCATATGGCACTTTGTTCGGGTCTGGCCAGCCATTGAAAGTTGGTGGATAGTGAGATGGGTAAACCATTGGTGCAACATAATCAAAATTCAAAAGAGCATATTCCAAAACTTGACCGATATTTAAATCATCAGTGTTGGTAGTCGTCATGCCAAAAAGGTCAGCCGAAGTAACAATGCCTGTTCCCGCAAGTTTAGAATCTAAATACTCAAAAAACTTTTTTAACATTTCTTTTTTTGTAGTAGTGCCGGTATGAGAAAAATAAATATCTTTCATGTCTCCGTCGGACGGAAAACGAATATAATCAAAATTAATTTCATCAAAACCGATGGCGTAAGAGGAAGTGGCAATAGCGGTTATATAATTCCAAAAAGGTTTGGCCCCGACATCCACAAAAGAAATGCCTTTTCTATCTTTCCAAACCCCGCCATCGCTTTTTCTTTTAACCGCCAACTCGGAGTGATTTTTAACATAAAGCGGATCCTGAAAAACAGTCACTCTGCCTATAACATAAATATTTTTGCTATGAAGTTTTTCAATAAAATCCTGCATGTCTAGCGCTTTGCATCCGGTCCCGCCAAGCTTGTCAATCTCATTATTACCAGTCAAAAAAGAAACCGTTCCTGTATAATCTTTTATATCTATTATCACAGAATTTATTTCTGTTTCTTCTATAAGCTTAACTACCTTGTCTCTAAAACTAGGCGTGCCGGCCACACATTGAGTCATGTAAATACCTTTCAATGGCTCAGGAGTTTTTATATGTTTTATTTCTTTTTTCTTGGCCAGTTTTTCGGTAATAGTCGCGCTTGGCCCGCTATAAGAAAATTCGGAAGAAAAAGTGAAGGAGGAAACAAAAAAAAGCAGAACAACGCCGCCGATGCTTATGCTTAAAATTTTTCCGATATTTTTCATTTATTATAACCTCACCCTGATCACTTTTTTCTAACCCCCTAAATCCCCCTTAATTTAAGGGGGAATTTGAGGAAGTCTCCGACTCCCCTTCTCTTAATTTAAGAGAAGGGGTTGGGGAATGAGTTATGTTTGGAGAATCTTCCGAAAATCGCAATTCATTAATTTGTTTTCTTTTTGGTTTTGATTTTGTTTGCAATTTTTTGAGAATAGTCGGACCAAGAGAAACCAATATCAGAAACAATCCCGAAATAAAAACCAAAGCATCCCTCCAAACTATCGGCACACCGAGGAACGGAATAATGATGAGCCAGATGCTGAATGAAATATAAAAACTATTCTTGTGCATAGAAATAGTTTAGCATAAAAAATTTGGAATGGTAAAACCCCGCATCTTGGTAGATGCGGGGCTTGCGGGCGTGGTTAGCCCAAAGAGCGATTAGTTGACGATAGCCGAAGCAATTTGCGAGGCCTCCTCTTGCCCCATTAGCTGAGCAAACTCGGTCTCGAACTCGAGATCGAATGGCGGCTTCCCGCCATTGTCGTCGGTCGGTTCGACCGACCCAGCCGTTTCGACCTGAACCGAAGGAACTTCCGAAACCGGAGCCTCCACCAAAACTTCGACGGGAGCCGGTACCGGTGGTTGAGAAGAGGCCGGAATGGCAGTGCGAACCGCCTTCATGTCCGCCACCTTCTTTACCAGCCAGTGGTCGGGACCGATAAAGTTCAACTGCTTCATGCGATTGACCGCATGCACGCAGTTGACCCGAAGAATCTTGGCGTCGTGACCAACCTTGACACAGGCGTCAAGGATAAAACTGATGCGGTAAGCTGAGGATTTGTTCTCGTGCTCCTCGGCGCGGATTTGGGCCACAAGCCCGGTCAGACCGTCCTGGTCCAACAGGAGGTTAGCGAGTTTTTCCTTGGGGCAGCACTCAATGAAGAGCTCTGCTTTCTTGCCGGTGAAGAAGAGGTTGAACTTCATCTTCTCCACCAGCAAGTCCCAATCCGAGTCTGAAAGATCCGTCCCGCGAAGAGCGTCTTCTGTGACCTCTCTGCAAAGGTTCCAATACTCAATCCCTTTACCTCCGAGATCAGCGAGAACTCTGCGGTACTTGCCGATTATAGAATGGTCTTCCATTCCCAGTTTGACTGCGGCACCATTGATCTTGGTGGCGAAATCGTTGCTCAGCGGCGGTTCGTGCCGCAGCTTGGGAGCCACCGGTGCTGTGCCAGCCATCACCCTAGCCGGCCTTTCGGCAGGCATGGGCATAGCGGGTTTGGCAGACGGTAAGATAGTGCCCGGAAGCACTACCATGGTATCGGCGGCAAATTTGGCAACCTTCTGAATAGCCGGTTTGGCCGGCGTTGATGTTGGGACCGACTGAAGTCCGAGGAGATTCAGGAAAAACCTGAATTCATCTTCCCCCCCTTCCTTCTTCATCGCCTTAATGGCCTTCACGGCCACTATCATTAAATTGAGCAATCTTACTGTGTTCATTTCCTCTTCCTCTTTGTCTTTTGTCAAAAATCACGCAATCACCGCGTTAGCGAATGCAAATCAACTCTACCTATAGTATAGCAAATCTTGTATAAAAAGTCAAGAGCCCAACTCACGCGCAGCGCAAATCAGGCCCTAATGGCTCAACAGAGCCATATTTTCGTGGCTGGATGCCTTCGCCACCTTCGCAAAGTATCCAGCCACTAACCGAGCAAATTGTCTCCTTGTCTCGTACATCTGGACATCGCCCGGCGTCAAAGTCAGATGGTTTCCCCACCTGCCTTCCGTACTAGAGTAAAATCTGTAGTCCGGTGGCGGAAGAAGAACTAAACTCTTTTCCAAACATTTCCTCCGGTCCGCATCCCACTTAATCATCCCTTTCTTGAACAGAAAGAGGTCGGATTGATAATCCCATTCCGAATACTTTTGGCTCAAGCAACTGTCAATCCACTTTTCCTTTTGAAGCCTGAGGTTTCTAGAATCAGTGTTAAATGCGTCGACAGAAACGAAGTGAGGAAAAAGCGCTGGCAGATAGAAAAGCCCATCAATACCATACAAATCAATGCTGGTATCAGTAGAAGGAAGAAAGACCAGTCCATTCGGATTTATGTCCAAACTTTCCAAATGTCTCCATACTTGATGATGAAGGCAGTGCCCAATTTGGGTCGGTGGATACTCCACCTCGCATGATTGAACAAAGCGATTGATGTCTTCCCCGCAAGTGGTCAGGTTTCGGCCAAACCTCCGAAACAGGTGGCCACTGGCCGCGCGGCCAAAAACTGCCGCTTCGAAATCCGCGCCGTCAAAAAAATGTTGCATGTCATATGTACACTCCTCTTTACATCCTACCAAATATATGTTTAGAAGTCAAGAAAAACAAGGGGAACCCTTTGGGGCAAAATTTTAAGGGTTCCCCTTGTTTTTCCAGTTGTTAATTGTAACCAGCAAAGTAGAGCCGATGAAGATGGAAGAATATGTGCCGATAAAAATTCCTATGAGAAGAGCCAGAGAAAAATGTTTGATTGTTTCCGGCCCAAAAATATAAAGTACTAAAATAGCAAGCAAAGTAGTCAAAGAAGTATTGATGGAGCGGATAAAGGTCTCGTTGATGCTTTCCCCCACTATGGTTTCAAAATTTTTCTTATTTTTATAATCCTCATTTTTATGCAAATTTTCCCTAACTCTATCAAAAACAACAATAGTGTCGTGAACCGAGAAGCCAAGTATCACCAGTAGCGCTGTCACAAAAAGAGTATCCACTTCAAAGCCATAAAAATGACCGAGTAGAGCGAACACCCCGGTCGGCACGACAACATCATGAAGTAGAGCCAGCACAGTCACTAGGCCGTAAATCCAAGATGAGACCGGTTCAGAAACTTTTCTGAAAGCAAAAGCTATAAAAAGCACAATGGCCAAAAGCACCAGAATTATTGATATCCAAGCTTTTTGCAGAGCTTCTTTGCCCAAAACCGGCCCGATGGTGCTGAATGTTTTTTCTGTGGGAAAATATTTACCACCTAGAGAAAGACCTTGCATTATAGAATCTTTTTGAGTTTGCGATATTTCTTTCGTCCTTATTATAAAACCTTCGCCGGAAGACCTGACTGAAGCGTCTTTAAAATTAAGTTTGCTTAAAATTTCATTCACTTCATCGGCAGTCGGTTTGCTGTCATTAAAAGAAACATCAATCAAACTGCCTCCGGAAAAATCAACGCTTGGTTTAAGTCCCCAAAAGAAAATTGAAAATATTGAAACGGCCAGCAAAATGACTGAAAAAATGTAAAATATTTTTCTATATTTAACGATTATCATGAGTTTACTTATTTTTTTCTCCCCTCTCCTTCGTAAAGAAAGGGGTTGGGGGCGAGGCCGTATCTTTGCTAATAGCGAATAAAATGGTGCGAGAGGCTGTGATAGCAGAAAACATTGAAACAAGAACGCCAATCAGAAACACCAAAGCAAATCCTTTTATAACCGGTGTGGAAGCGAAGTAATACAAAATGACAGCGGTAATAATGCTGGAAAGATTGGAATCGCGGATAGAACTCCAAGCCCGGTGAAAACCCTCTTTTAGAGCGTCGTATTTATTCTTGCCTTTTTTCAATTCTTCTTTGGTTCTTTCAAATATCAAAATATTGGCGTCCACCGCCATGCCGATGGAAAGGATAAAACCGGCAATGCCGGCGGCAGTCAAGGTAACCGGTATCAATTTAAACAAAACTAAATTTATTATCGTATAGATAATCAAAGCCAGAGCCGCCACCAATCCTTGAAAACGGTACCAGGCGATTAAAAAGAGAGCCACCACCACAAAAGCGTAAAGACCGGCTTTGACACTGGCGCTGACTGCCCGGTCACCCAAAGTGGCGCCGATAGTTTCAGTGCTCAAAAGAGATATCGGCATCGGCAGAGCGCCATAGTTCAAATCCCGAACCACTTGCTTGGCCAGTTCAGGCGTAAAATCTCCGGTAATGACCGCCTCGCCGCCGGTTATCTCTTCTTTTATATACGGGGCCTCTATCAAATTGCCGTCCAGAAAGATGCCTAAAACATTGCCAGTATTTTCTCTGGTAATTTTGGCAAAAAGATTTGCTCCCTCTTCATTAAATTTCAAACCGATAATTGGCTTGTTGGCAAAATTTTGATCAAATTGAATGCTGGCTTTTTGGAGCATTCGGCCGGTCAGACCAGTTTCTAAAAACATATCTAAAGCGTTTGCTGTGTCTATTTTTGTTCCTTCATTTTTTATTTTAGCTTCTCCCTCTTTTGACAAAAGTTTGAACTCCAAGATCGGCGTCTGGCCTATTCTTTTTATGGCTTCATTTACATCAGTCACTCCAGGCAATTCTACAATCAATCTTTGCTCCCTATTGCCGCCAAACACCCCGCCTTCTTCTATCTGCACAATAGGCTCGGAAACGCCAAAAATATTGATGCGTTTTTCTATAACATCGCGCAAAGATTGCATAGCCGAAGAAATATCCGAATTTTGAACTTGGGAGGTATCGGCCTTGTAAACCAGATGGGTGCCGCCAGATAAATCAAGTCCTAGCTTAAAATTTTGGCTCTTGCCCAGCGGAGCTTCAGCGGAGTTGGGGTTCCAAACAAAAAAACCGGCAACTACCGCCATAGCAATTATTATTATCGCCCAAAATCTGTATTTGGCCATATTAGGATAGATATTATACGAAAATAATATTAAACACAACTAGGCACCGTTTCGAAATAGAAGAACCTTTATAGTTTTAAGAATAATTTTAAGGTCAAGCATAAAGGAGCGGTTTTTGATGTAATAGAGGTCGTAAGAGAGTTTATTCTTGGTTTTAGACACATCAGTACCATGATGGGCCTGTTCGCCATATAGTTGGGCCCAACCGGAGAGTCCTGGCTTAATCAAATGGCGAATACCGTAATACGGAATTTCGCTCTCGTATTGTTTTACAGCAGTAGGAAGTTCAGGCCGAGGGCCAATAAGAGCTTGGTCGCCTTTCAGTACGCTCCAAAATTGCGGAAATTCATCAATGCTCATTTTCCTTAAAAAATGTCCGACTTTTGTAATCTGGTTATCAGATTTTTTTGTTGGATCCATTTCATTTTTTTGCATTGATCTGAATTTATATATTTTAATAATATGCCCGTCTTTCCCCACTCTGTCTTGCGAAACAAAAAGAGATCCTCCGTCTTCTATTTTAATTGCTAAAAATACAAAAGGATAAAAAATTAGAGAAACAGCACCCACCACAAATGATAATACTATGTCTATAATGCGTTTAATAAAATCATAAGCAGTTCTGGATTCGGTAGAAATATTTTCCAAAAACCAATTATAACGAACCAAAGAAAGAGGAATTCTATCAAAAATATCTTCATAGATTTTATACATGTCTATAAATTTCACTCTGGAAAAAATGAGATTATAAAGATGGGGCAGTATGGGTTCTACTTTTTCATTCTTCAAGTCAATGGCAATTATTTGCACTTCTTCGGAATAAACGCGGGAAAGTATCTCACCTTGAAAATCCATGCCGGCGATACGATTGAGGTCCACCGAAGAGATAAACTGGAGCCCATACTTTGGGTTATTATTGACTTCTTCCAAAAGCTCTTTCATCTCTTCGCCACTGCCAACGATAATGCCTTTCTGCTTGACCAACGGATGCAAAAATCTATCGCCGTATATTCTCCAAATAAGGATAAAACCGGAAGAGATAACCAAATAAATAAAAAGATTTGTTTTGGGGGCAATACCAAAATATGGAATGAAATAGAAAAAGAGAACCGCAATAAAACTATTGGCCACCTGAGCGTTGAAGACGGTGCTGGGCAAACGGCTTTTTAAAATCAAAGTGTGTTTTTCATAAAGACCTGATATAAAAAACACCAATATCCAAACAGTAATAATTATAGTAAATGGCCAGAAGTGCAATTCCCAAGAGGATCCAGAAGGGATACCCCACTCTCTCA
Source organism: Patescibacteria group bacterium (assembly GCA_038056395.1). Lineage (GTDB taxonomy): Bacteria > Patescibacteriota > Minisyncoccia > Phycocordibacterales > WO2-35-19 > WO2-35-19. Next base: position 85,969 of record JBBUFS010000004.1, read on the forward strand.
AAGTTAAAGCCAGCCAAAGAGAAAAATATAAAAGCACAACATCACCCAAAAACAGAGCTGTAGTTTCCTTTTTACCAGATATGGTCATATTAAAGGATATAATACAACAACTGGCAATTTTAATCAATTTATGCAAGCATTTTATTTGAAATCAAATTCTTATAATTCATCTTATTTATACGATCGTAATTTTAAGAGGAATAATAGAACTCCAAAATATCAGGTGGTATCAGACGAGTTTAAAATGTTTTTTGAGCCAATAATCATTTTCTATTTTCTCAGCAATTACATAAAGAACTTCCTCCCCTATTTCATAACTAACTTTGAGCAAAGTGATGACTTCTTCACAATCATACGGATAAACCCAGACGCTGTTTTGCAGACAAACACATCCTATATTTTGAAGCATCAGGCGAATGGCGTCTCTCTGGAATCTTTCTTTTTCCTTAATGTCAAAAATGATCATTCTCCATCTCTTGTCCCATTTTCTTGGTTTTTTTAGAACCAAATGTTTCGATTCTAATTTCCATAGGAATAATTTTCCTTTATCAGTAATTTTTAGATGCTCGCCTTCTTTGTCTTTCTTAATTTCTATAAAATCTTTGTCCTCGAGTTTTTGAATCGTGCTTAACAAATTATATACTGGGTTTCTCCTAGTGCTAATCCAACCGCAAGTTTTGAGAATACTCAAGGCATTGGGGGCACATACAGCCAAAGTCACGAAGCCGCCAACTTTAAGAGTAGTTAAGATCGCCTGGTGGAATTTGTATCTTCTCCTTTGTATTTTCGCTTCTTTTTCTAAACTCATGTTTTATCCTATTTTACAATTCCGCTTATTTTCACGATCGTAATTTTAAGTGTAATTATATTTTAATTGAAATCTCGGGTGCAAATAAGGGAGCTGGCTACATCTCCCCAGTCTCAATCCAAGTAAGAGACGAGTACGCAGGCGAGGGCGATGAAAATCAAAGCTACAATAACACCGATTTTTCATTTCCCTATTAGATGTGTAGGGGGGCAATCCCATTCCCCAATTCATGTGTTTTACCTCCATTAATCTTATATCATACCTTGTATTTCTAGTCAAATTAAGGTAAGATTTTGGTATGCAGGAAAAGAAGAAAATTTTATACGTCATAACTAAAGGTAATTTTGGCGGGGCCCAGAGGTATGTTTATGATTTGGCCACCAACCTGTCAAAGGGAACCTTTGACGTAATTGTGGCTTGCGGCGATGGAGATTTGTTAATTGAAAGATTGAAAGAAGCAAAGATTAGAACAATAAAAATAGAAGGATTGGAAAGAGAAATAGATGCCACAAAAGATTTTCAGGTTCTTAAAAGTTTAATAAAAATAATAAAAGAAGAAAAGCCGGATATAGTTCATCTTAACTCTTCCAAAATCGGTCTTATTGGTGCTTTAGTTGTTTTATTTTTAAAATTTTTAAATCTTTTTTCTATACATAACACTTCATACTTTATGCCTAATACTATTTTTACTGCTCACGGCTGGGCTTTTAACGAACCAAATCGTTCTTCTCTCTCAAAAATTGTTTATTATGTTGGCCATTATTTAACAATCTTGTTGTGCGACACCACCATTGCCGTATCAGAAAAAGCCAGAAAAGACATTGTTTATCTGCCATTTATAAAAAATAAAATAAAAGTTATTTATAACGGCATTTCTGACTTTGATTTGCTGCCCCAAAAAGAGGCTCGCCTAATTCTAGCAGGCAAAAATTCGGAAAAAATAATTATTTTTTCAATGGCCGAGTTTCATAAAAATAAAGGTATAGATGTGGCCATGAAGGCTCTGTCGCTATTACCAAAAGAAACGAAAGAAAAAATAATTTATGTAGTGGCCGGCGATGGCGAAGAAAAACAAAATTTGGAAAAATTGACCGGAGAATTGCAAATTGAAAATATTGTCAGATTTTTGGGGCAAGTGCCTGATGCCAAAAAATTTCTTTCCGGCGCTGACATATTTCTGCTCCCCTCTCGCACCGAAGCTTTTCCTTATGCCCTGCTTGAATCTGGCACAGCGGGACTTCCCATCGTGGCAACCAGTGTTGGCGGCATACCAGAAGTAATACATGATATGCAAAACGGCATTTTGGTACACCGCCAAAATCCCAAAGAAATCGCCGAGGCCATTTTGTATCTATTGGATCACAAAAATAAACAAACAGAATTCGGTCGTGAAATAAAAAAAACCATTATAAACTTTTTTTCTCTAAACAAAATGATTGATGAGGCGATTAAAATTTATTGAACCACTCCGATAATTTCATTTTTGGCCTCTTCTTTGTTTATAGCTCTGGCGTAAGAGCGTTGGCCCATTAAGATGCCTAGCCCCAAGAATTCTGCTAGCATATGCGAACCGCCATAGCTCATAAAGGGCATGGTAATGCCGGTGACCGGAAGCAGTCCAACATTCATACCAACATGAATAATAAAATGGAAAAAAAATATTGAAAAAAGCCCCAAACCGTATAAGGTTTCAAAATTAGTGGCTCCTCTTTTGGATATATCTATAATTCTCCAAAAAACCACCCCGTATAAACCAAAAATAACGATCACCCCCACAAAACCCCACTCTTCGCTAAAAGCGGCAAAAATAAAATCTGTCTCGTATTCAGGCAAAAATTTTAATTTTGACTGGCTGCCAAGCCCCACTCCTTTGCCCCAAATTTCTCCGGAGCCGACAGCAATGGTGGATTGATAGGCATTATAACCGGCTCCACGAAGATCGGTTAGCGGGTTAACGAAAGATACAATCCTAGTTTTCTGATAATCCTTAAAGACAAAAAACCATAGGCCGCAAAAAGCGATAAGTCCAGAAAGAAAAACTACTAATAAATGTTTTTTTGATATACCGGAAAACAAAATCATGGCTAACCATATAAGGAAAATTATGATGGCCGAACCAAAATCAGGCTGTAAAAAAACCAGCATAAAAATTATAAAAGTATAAAGTCCAGAAGTTAGTATGTGCCTGACATTGGCTATCTCTATATGCCTTCTTGAAAAATACTTGGCCAGAAGCATTACCAAAACCAGTTTAGCAAAGTCAACCGGCTGAAAAGCAAAAGCGCCAAAATTAAACCAGCTCTGAGCCCCTTTAAATATAGAACCGGCAATAAATAAAAACAAAAGCGTCAGGCATGAAATTGCAAACAGGATGATGATGGAGCCGCTTCGGCGCAGAAACCTCCAGTCAATCAGGCTGGCCGCAAACAAAGCAATGATTGAAAGCGCCAGCCATATTATTTGTCTCGTGAATAAAATTTTTTCCGCGCCTGCCCGCTCGACGGGCAAGAAAGAATTCATAGTCAAAATCCCGGCTACTGATATAAAAAATAAGGCTCCAAAAAGCAACCAGTCTATATTTTTAATTAAGCGTGTCAAATATTTTATAGGTTATTTCTATCCTGGCCGGAATCTCTTTGCATATATCATATGATATATTTTTATAAATAGTTTCCAAATCGATAGCGGTCGGAGCGAAAAAATAATTGTTTTCCTCAAAAGCAATTCGTTTGAGAAAAGATTTATTTATCTTATCACCTAAACCTATGCTATATATAATCAGACCATCTTTTTTCGCGCCAAGAGCTTCTTGGAGAGCCAAGTTTTCTGCGTATTTTATGTCATCCTCTTCGGTGCCGCCTTGCGGATTTTTAGGATTAGTGGCCATCCCATCAGTCAGAAGTATTATTATTTTTAAAGCTCCACTTTGGGCTCTGGCCGAAACAAGCTCTTGCCAGGCGGAATGCAGAGCTTCGTATATATTGGTGTATTGGACACTGTTAGATTCAATGCTAACCGATTCAACCGCTTGCTTAGCCAGGTTGAAATTAGAGGTTAGAGTCAAATCTATCGGCTCTTTGGGTTTGGTGGCAAAAGAAATAACGCCAACTTTATCTTTAGAACTTAATTGCTCTATGAAAGAAACGGCGGCTTTCTTGGCGTCCAAGAGAGGCTGGGGCGGATTTTGACTGACCGAAGCCATAGACCCGGATCTATCCAAAAGAAGCGCAATGTCAGATGATTTTTCGCACACTTTGGAATCGAGTTTAAAAGGCTTCGGCCAAGTGAAGAATATATTTGTGTTTTCATCCTTTTTCAAACTCTCTACAAATGTTCTGGAAGCGGCTATGGCATTGTCAGAGCCGTCAAAAATGGCCACCACCAATTCAATGTTTTTGATTTCTTCAATGCCATTATTTTTAACATTGGCCTCAACCCGAGGAGCGCTGTCTAATCTCAAAAGAGGGCTATGGGTAATAACGATGCCGTCATTCATTTGTTCATTTTGATGCCAAACTATGCCACTGCCAAGTTCAAAAATGGCCCTCTTGGGTTTAGCCTCATTTTTAACGGCAATTGACCCTTCAAATATGCCGACGGTTTTGTTTTTTGGTAAAATGGTAGCTCCTTTTCTTTCTACTAAAATATTATTATTAACATCATAAACAGTGAAGCTGTAAGGAACATAAACTGCATCCATATTTGGATTCGGATTTTCCACATAAACCAAAATACTCCAAAGTCCCGGCGAAATTTCAAACAATCTCGGATCCCATCTCACTATCGGCTTAATAGCGCCACCGTCACAAATAAGAGAGCAAGAACCGCCGCAATCAACTCCGGTTTCGTTTCCGTTCCGTAATTTATCAAAACAAGTCGGCGCGCTATACCAATATTTCCAAAATATGCCGAAAGAAACCGCCGATAGTATCAAAACTATCACCCCCAAATAAATCGCCCTCCTGCGAGTCGCCCAGCTATTATTCAAAACTACAGGATCCATGAGCTAATTATATGATATTTATACACAAGTAGAAAGACATTTATGTCAAAATATGATAATTTATAAAAATGCAAAAGAAAATTCCTCTAGTGATATTAGTATTTCTACTAATAACAGGAGTTTGGTTTTTTTATTGGTCTTCTAAACCGGCGCTAACGATTATTACCCCACAAGATAGTATTGCAGTTTCTACCTATGATACTTTAAGTTTTAGCGTAAAAATTCGTCACGGTCAATGCCCAGAATTTATCTCCTTTTGGGTTCCTATATTTAATTATTGTAAAAGTAAAAATATAGCTCCTATTGAGAGAATATACTTAACAAGGCAAAATGATCTTAAAAACTTAACCCCTAACGACGATTGGTATTTTGATCATGATGCAAAAAACGATAACCCATTTTTAATACATTTCGACAAGCCAGGAACATATAAGATAGTGGCCATAGGACTTTTCCCTCAAGGATGGGGAGAAACAATATCAGCAGAATCTGCTCCAATTACAGTAAATGTGGCAGGTGCTCTTAAATGGCAAACGATGGGTGAGAAAGGATTATTCTCAATTCAGGTGCCGGGAGAATGGAATATGACTGAGCAAATAAATTCAAATACCAACGATCTCAAGAGAATTGAGTATTATAATTTCTACTTCTTTGATAGAATTGCGCCTCTAGAATTAGTATTTACAATAATTAAGACCCCAAAAAGCTCTTGGAATGATAGTCTAGGACCAGCTCCGTTAGTTAAAACATCCGAATATGTATTTACAACTTATATTCCAGATACTCCATTTTCGCCTCACCATGGTTTTACCAACGCACAAATACGAGATGTTTTACCAAAAGTATTTGCGAGTTTCAAAAGCCTTAAACAATAATTGCGAACAGTCTGGAAATTTCTTTCAATTCTTTGGTTATAAATTAAAAACTTGGTTCTGGCGACTAGCTACTCTCCCCTTACGAGTACCATCGCCTCAACAGAGCTTAACTGCCGTGTTCGGAATGAGAACGGGTGTGACCTCTGCGACAAATCACCAGAACTAAATTTTTAATAAAAATATAAAACTAAATGCTGCAAAAATATTTGCAAGTTTAGTCCCAAAAGGCAGGATGAAATTTCAATGGATTTTCGAATTTCCTAATAGAATGGAAAATTAGTACGCCTCGGCTTAATAGATTACTCTACTTACACCTAGCGCCTATCACCCTTCGAACGCTTGCGCGCCTCAGGGTCCCTTTACAGGGACGTGATCATCTCTCACGATTCTCATAACGATTCCTAATCTTGGGGCTGGCTTCTCTCTTAGATGCTTTCAGAGATTATCCAAACCCGACTTAGCTACCCTGCGATGCTCTTGGCAGAACAGCAGGTACACCAGAGGTCAGTTCAACTCGGTCCTCTCGTACTAGAGTCAAATCCCCTCAAGAATCAACGCCTGCAGTAGATAGGAGACCAACCTGTCTCACGCATGATATCGTTTATTACTAAACGCATGGACTATATCTTCATCCATTTTGGATAGCTAATGTATAGTCTCTACACTCATTTTATTGAGCTCGGTATTGTCCTTTAGGATTCCACCGATTAATTAGCTTAACTTATAATAATTTCTTACTATAGCCGCCGTGATTTGATTTTTCTTCTATCATTCATTTCATAAAAGAATTAATTTATAACAGTTTTCTTACCTCTGAGGATTCAGATTGCCCACCACCTCACCCCTGAGAAAACTTCGTTTTCTCAGGGGTGAGGTCTTGAACGGTCTGAACCCAGCTCGCGTATCTTTTTAAATGGCGAACAGCCATACCCTTGGGAGCTTCTCCACCCCCGGGATAAGATGAGCCGACATCGAGGTGCCGAACACTGCCGTCGCTCTGGACGCTTAGGCAGTACCAGCCTGTTCATTATATATGGCTGGTGAATAGACTATATCATCATCCGCCGATGAGGCGGAGACGGCGTGTTAGCATAACTCTTTGTTCGAGAAAGAATTACACTCTGCCCGCAAAAAGCGGGCAAGTCGTTACGGGGTCAAGGAAGTTTTGTAATTCATCGATGGATGAATATGTTCCATCAATTTTGAATGAAGTTTTTTAGTTTCTGAAACAGAAAAGAATAAGGCGAAAC
>JBBUFS010000005.1:0-1235 GCA_038056395.1 Patescibacteria group bacterium
TGTAATTCTCCTAAAATCAGAAATCGCCGAATATAATGTCTAAATTATCTGTAGGTATGGGGTGAACGCAAGACAACATCCCATGCTAGGCAACCCTATGCGTGACATCTCTCCGGCCAAGTGCATCCCATTTGAATTCAAGATTAGGATCCCACCTCCAAGGAAGTTGTTCGGGAATAAATAGAAACTACGTAGTATGCTTGATCGATTTATAAAAATCTTTAATACCTATTTCAGAATCTATTTCAAAAAGGATAACTACAAGAGAACTGTAAGGGAAATATTGAAGTCTAAGCCAAGACGATATTTTTACAATATTAAAATAATTACACTTCACCAACTAATTGGGTACGTAAAGGGGAAGTCCGATAAGGAGTTATCTCAGGAAAAAGATATACAAGAAATGCTCGATACATTTCCTTTGTTACTAGCGATGATAGTGGCGACTAAAGAGAAGTGGTGTATCGGTAAAATTATGGATGAAAATAATCCATTTGATATTTGCATGGCCCCAGACAAGTACATTGAAAGAAAAGAGAGTGGAAAGTGTAATATTTTTGCGGGTAGCTATATTCAAACAAAGAGAATGATGGACTACCCCTTGAGGGGGCTTACAAAGAAAGAATGGATGGAAAAACTCCAAAATTTAGTCAATGAGCATTGCAAAAGATATGACTTCGGCCATAACGGAGCACTTCATTTCTATTGTTTACCACCATTTTCAGAACAAGTAACAGTTAAGGACTTTGAATCTATTTTCAAAAGAATAAAAGTCCCCAAGAACAAAAAGTTAGAAGCAATATCAGTCTCAATACCCGTCTTTGATAAGAAAATGAATGCTGAGACAGTTTGTACGTGGTTTATTTACCCACTGGTTCACTTCGTTGGATCGCTAACAGATCTTTTACCTCAGGCACATATGTTGTACTTGGATTTGGATGCAATGGGAATGATGAAAAGAGCAATGGAGAATTTACCAGCAAATGTAACTCCATGAGTTTAAAAATAGGGGATAGTAACAAAAAACTGCCTCTCGGCAGTCTTTTGTTTGAGTAACAGGCTACTTGAGAGAACGCAGGATTTCGTCGCCGGCTTTGCATCTCGTTTACCCCCTCATTCGAGGCTCTCGGTATGCCCGTAAGCCAGTTGTCGCTTTTAACCGCTACCTTTCGCCTTTTCAGGCAAATCCACCGCACAAGGCGGATGACGGACTTAATTCACAACCCCCGTTCCTA